>NZ_JADBTR010000043.1:0-22776 GCF_020246065.1 Microcystis sp. M144S2 | reverse complement strand
TTAAATGTATCTGGATACACGCCACACAAGCGTTTGAACTCTGTTGGCTTTAAAGTTTTTACTTGTTCGTAAGTCATCTTTCAATCTTAACTCTTGGACTATTTTATCCTATTTTGTCTAGACTTATGCAAGAGATCTAGTTACCTAATTTTCAGGGAAAAAGTACCTGAATTTTACCCCCGATCCCTCCAATGGTCGGCACTTTTTGAGGTCAAAAAAGTCTAAAAGCCTTATCCAACAAGGTTTTTAGATTTATTCAGCAAGCCCTATTTAATTCCACCCACCCACTGGAAACTGTCAACTTAAAACTTACATCTGATAACTGATAACTGATAACTGATAACTGAAATTAAACCACTTTAGCGATGGCTGCTTCTAGCTTATCCATAGCCTCATCTACTTCTGTTTCCGAGACGATTAAAGGAGGTACAAAACGGAGAACTTTCGGACCTGCGGGAGCAATTAATAAACCCTCGGCCAAGGCTGCATTAACAATAGTAGATGAAACCAACTCACTTTCTGAATTAATTTCCAGACCATTAATTAAACCCCAACCGCGCACATCCACAAATAGATGGGGATATTGAGAAGCAATCACTTTTAAACGGCTGCGTAATTGTTCCCCTCGCTGCTGGACATTTTCGAGAATGTGATCCCGTTCAATGGTTTGTAATACTGTTAAAGCTGAGGCACAAGCGAACGGATTACCCCCAAAGGTACTCGCATGACTACCCGGTTCAAACACATCACAGAATTTTCTGCACATCATCGCACCGATGGGAATACCCCCCGCTAAACCCTTAGCAGAAGTGAAAATATCCGGTTCTACTCCCAAATTCTCATAACCCCAGAGTTTACCAGTTCTTCCGACTCCCACCTGTACTTCATCAAAGACAAGCAAAATGTTATTTTCGTCGCAAATTTGCCGTAAACGTTGGAAATATTCGATATCTCCCGGACGAACTCCCCCTTCACCCTGCAGCGGTTCCAACATAATCGCGGCCACCCGACGATTACCCTCATCGAGATCAGCGATCGCATTTTCCACCGCTTCGATATCATTATAGGGAATATAGGCAAACCCCGGCATCAGGGGTTCAAAGTCTTTTTGATACTTCGGTTGACCAGTTGCGGTGATGGTAGCTAAAGTCCGACCGTGAAAACTAGCGTGAGCGGTTAGAATAACCGGCTGTTCGAGGAAATCTAGCACCGTATGGGCATATTTACGCACTAATTTAATTGCCGCTTCGTTCGCTTCCGCACCGGAATTACAGAAAAAGACCTTATCAGCGCAGGAATGATCGACAATCCATTTAGCTAGTTCCCCTTGTTCGGGAATATAGTATAAATTCGAGACATGATGGAGTTTTTGGATTTGCTGGCTAACCACTTCAATTAAAGCGGGGTGTGCGTGACCGAGGGTACAGGTGGCAATTCCCGCGACAAAATCAAGGTATTGTTTACCGGAAGTATCCCAGAGAAGACAGCCTAACCCTTTGGCGATCGCAATGGGAAAACGACCATAAGTATTCATCACATAGCTGTTAAAACTATCTCGATCGAAGGGTTGATTCGGGTTTAAATTGGGAGTGGGATCAACTAGGGTTGGTTCTAAAAGGGTTTCTGGACTCACTGGGGAACTCCTGCGCGATTAGACATAGGGGAAATTATAATCAAATCCGTCTGAGAAGGACGGGTTATTTAGATTAAAAACTGATTTCATTGTAAGTTACTAGACAGTGTTAGGGGTGAATTTTGCTTGTCTATCAGTGAAGATAAATATCGTCGTCTGCGTCAGGAATTAATCGGGGGAATTTTTGCCCTGATTGTGGTATTTTTGCTGGGTACGCTTTGGTATCATCTGATCGAGGGTTGGAGTTGGCTAGATTCGGCCTATATGACGATTAGTACCCTCGCTACCGTCGGTTTTGGCGAAATTAATCCCCTAGGTGAACGGGGACGATTGTTTACAATGGTTTTGATTATCATGGGAGTAGTCAGCATCGGTTATATTGTTAATCGCTTGACCGAAGCTTTAATTCAAGGCTATTTTCAAGAGGGACTCAAACAGAGACAGGAGAAACGCTTGATCGATCGACTATCAGAACACTATATCATCTGTGGTTTGGGTCGCACGGGCAGACAGGTGGCGATCGAATTTTACGCCGAAAATATTCCTTTTGTAGTCATTGATACAGACCCCCTACAGGTAAATCGGGCCAAAGAATTAAATTATATTGTTGTTCAAGGAGATGCCACCTTAGATAAATCTTTACAAATGGCAGGAATCGAACGCGCTATTTGTATTGTGGCCGCTTTAACTTCCGATGCGGAGAATTTATATACAGTGTTGTCTGCTAAAACTCTTAATCCGAAAATTCGCGCCATTGCCAGGGCCAGTACCGAAGAAGCAGTACAAAAATTACAACGGGCCGGCGCCGATGCGGTGGTATCTCCCTATATTACCGGCGGGAGAAGATTAGCGGCCGCGGCCCTACGACCGCAGGTGATGGATTTTGTCGATGGTATTTTAACCGGAACCGATCGATCGTTTTATATGGAAGAATTTTTAATCGATCCGAGGACTTGCCCCTGTGTGGGTTTAAGTCTTAGTCAAGCACATTTAAGATCTCGATCGGGGGCTTTAGTTTTGGCTATACGTCGCGCTGATGGTACGCTAATCGGGGGACCGACTGGCGATACGGAATTAATGGCCGGGGATCTGTTAATTTGTATGGGAACGGCCGAACAATTACGCAGTTTAACTCAGATTTTAATCCCTATGCGATCGGATGGTTTACGTTTACCGAAGCATTAGTTAAAGAATCGATAAAAAATCGGCTGGTACCATTGCGGGAACAGGGGAAGCGGCAAAATCTCTTAGGTTTCGCGTTATGATTATTTCTAGCTTTTCTGATTCAGCAACGGCACTGGTAACGGCATCTTCAAAATCTTTCATAGGACTTGTCAATGCTTGCCTAATTATTGCATCTGTCACCCTAGCAACTTGCAAATTCTCTAGAAGACTTATCACCAATTTTCTTGAGACTTCTCTTTCGTTTTTTCTAGACAAAATATAATAAATATTGGTGACGGCATGACCAGAAATATATCCTTGAGTTTTACCTGTCTTAACTGTATTGAATGCTTGTACAGATGCTGGAAAATGTGGTTCACGCTCACCCAAAACATCTAGCAATACATCACTATCGAATAAGACTCGTTTCACCGATACTTCTCCACTAAATAATCAATATACGATTCTTTTGGGTCTTCTGATCCTAAATCAACAACCCCCACTAAGTTTCTTGTCCAAGGATCAAGATCGCTTAAGTCATCTGTTAGGGAATGAGAGGTAGTTTCTGAGGATACATTCTGACGAAAAACACGCCCATATTCTAATGCTTTCTCAAAAACCTCCTGATCAGAAATTGATCCAGAAAGATTATCTAACCAGTTTTCAGACGAAGATTTTTCAGTTTCTAAATCGACAACACCCACTAAGTTTCTTGTCCAAGGATCAAGATCGCTTAAATCATCTGTTAGGGAATGAGAAGTAGTTTCTAAAGATACATTACTAGGATTAAATCGCTCTTGAATTCTGAAAATTATTAAACTATAATAGGCTCTCAGTTTGGTGACTAAATCGGATGTTTCAGTATCTTGGAAATATTCGGTTATAGTACGATTAGAAACCGATAGAGCATTTTTAGCTCCCTGGTAAATTTGCTCTAGTTCTGAATCGGCAAACATATCAATAAACACATCTATCGTTTCCGAGAGAAGGAGTGAACCTTCCACCACTCTGATTAAATCGGCTTTTTCCTCACCAGTCTTTCCCTCATTGATCTGAGCAAGGCTGATAAATAATTGATTATAGGCAGTAATTTGATTAGTAAATTGGTCTATATATTGGATTAACTCCAGTGCTGAATCCTCATCTCTATACTGTTTCCATACCTGAAACCATAATTTATTAATTTGATAAAATATATCGGCTCTTGCTTGATAAGTTTTAGAGTTATCCTTAACTTGCTCAACTAAAATCTTAGTTTCTTGTAGTAAATTATCCAGTATTATCCGATCAGAATCGGTGACAATTTGATCGAGTTTATCTGTAATATTTTGCAGATTTTCTAACAAAAATTGTCCTAAATTTTCCCGTTCGACTGAACTTGGCAGACTATTCATCGTATTTACCTCCCCTAAGACTGACGATCAAACAGAAATGAGTAGTCAAAATTATCAGCCCTAAACCTCCATTGTAACAATTTTGGGGTCTGAAAGGGTGATTATAGTTACTATAGCCTCTGAGGGAGATAGATTAATTACCGTTCACTCTTAATTCCCCTGACTCGGAGACTACTGACTCCGTACTCCTCAATCTAACGTCTGTCAGGAATTGAGAAATTGAGGATGAGATGTTAGTACAATCGGGGAATAGTAAAGGAAAAACCCCTATTGCTCATGAGTCCAAATCCCAATTCTTCCTCGCGATCACTGCAGCCGCTGCCGGTTCCCTCCATCCCGATACCTCCCTCGGAGTTAATCAAAGGAACCACACCAGAGATAAATCAAGAAATGACGCAAAAGGTGGCGACGCAGGCCAAACAAGTGCCAAATATGCCGCAAAATGGTCAAATATCGCCACCACGTTCTCCCCACAGTCGCGCCTCCAACCAACCCACCTTAGAATATTTGATCCAGTTTGCCTTTGATCGGGGTTATTCGGACGTTCACCTGGGGGTTGGAGAACAACCCCGGATGCGGGATCGTGGCGAAATGATTATTCTCGACTATCCTGAAATTGACATCAACACTTTTTATAGTTGGTTACGCGAAATCCTCGGTGAAGAAGAAATCCTTCGCTTTAAAAAAGACCTAGAATTTGACGGTGCGACTCAGTACGAATTCGCTAGAGCGCGGATTAATATCTTTGAAAGTCTGCGCGGTCCGGGGATGGTTTTGCGTCTGATTCCCATGAAAATCCCCACTATGGAACAATTGCGCTTACCGATGGTCTTCCGGGATGTGTGCGATGTACAGAAGGGATTGATTTTAATCACCGGTCCGACGGGTTCAGGGAAATCCACCACCCTAGCAGCCATGATCGATTACATCAATAAAGAACACCCCAAACATATTATCACCATCGAAGACCCGATCGAATTTGTCCATAAAAGTCGTCGCAGTTTGATCAAACAACGGGAAGTGGGAATACACACCCATGAGTTCGATAATGCCCTAAAAGCCTGTTTGCGGGAAGACCCAGATATTATTCTGGTGGGGGAGATGCGGGACAAAGCCACCGTTAATACTGCCCTGAAAGCTGCCCAAACCGGTCACTTAGTCCTGGGAACCCTGCACACCAACAGCGCTGTAAAAACCCTGGAGCGGATTTTAACTCTTTATAGCGCCGAGGAACGGGAATCGCCGCGGCTGGCGATCACAGAATCTTTAGTTTGTATTATCTCGCAGGGTTTATGTCGCACCACCGACGGTAAACGGACCGCTTTTTACGATATTCTCGTCAATACAGAGGCCGTCAAAGATTACATTCGCAGCGGCAAAAATGACGAAATTATCGAATTAATGAGAGACGGCGAATACCACGGCATGATTACCACTAATCAATCCCTGTTTAACCTCTATCAAGAGGGACGGATTACCGAGGGGGTAGCCATGGCCATGTCCCCGGTCCCCAATGAACTGGCGATGATGCTGCGGGGTAGAATCTAGAAAAACCCTGAAGGAAATTGTTCAGGGATCAAGAGTTTAGTAGGCTAGAAAAATAGAAGCTCCTACTTATTCTCTAGGGGAACCCCTCAAGTGACCACTTCCGCGATTGTGTTGCCCGATATTTTTAAAGGCATCGCCCTGTTTACCCCCGGGGGCGATCTAATTTACTGTATCGATCCTGATAAACAAACTCATTGGCATCTGAATCTCTGCGCTGCTCTCCAGTCCGCTTTAGGGTTGTCAGAACCCCCCCATTTTTTAGTTCCTAGTTTTACTGCTACCATTGATCGCTGGCGAGATCCCTATAGTCACCGTATTCATACTAGAGCCGAAGTCTATCCCCTTGTCCGTCGCTATCAGCCTTTATTAAATGCTATTTTCGCCACGGACGATCAAGCTTGGTTTACTGTACCCTGGCAGGAACAATCCTCTAATCCCACTATCTTAGAAACCTATCGTCAGCAGTTTCCCCAACTTTGGCAATCCCACGATCTGATTCTCCGTTATCAGGAGCGCCCCCCAACGACTTCGGGGATTAGTGCTGACTCTGACTATACCAATCCTAGTCCCAAGGGTTATGTTTTGCGGTTATTTGTCTCCGGTAATAATGCCAATACTAAACACACCCTAGAATCGATCCATCAGCTTCTAGAACGAGAATTACACCATCCCTATACCCTGAAAGTGATCGATATCTCTAAGCATCCAGAACAAGCAGAATCCAATCATGTCTCTGCTATTCCCACTTTAGTCCGGATTTGGCCGCAACCGGTGAAACGCATCATCGGCGAATTTGAGGATTTACCGCGAGTATTACAGATTATCGCCACCGCTTAGGGTTTAAAGACTTCTGACTCGATACCTCGCCACCATTCGCCCAATTTCATTAAGTCTTGCTGAATATCATCCAATTCTTGGATATATTCCTGTTGGGAAAGACTGGCACGACGTTCTTGCAGTTTTTTGAGACGCAATTGCACCAACAGCCAAGGCTTGGAAATACCGTTAGTTTCTTCAATGTAGCGAGCGATATCTTGACTATCCATAGTTTTCTACTGTTATCATCCCATATTTTGTCAAATTAACCCAAGAATCCTTTTTTTAGTTGCAGAAGATTATGTTTGATTTTAGCCACTATTACCCCTACGCCGAATTAGTTTCTTTCCTGAAAAACCTAGCCTCATCCTATCCTAATTTAATTAGCCTCACCTCGATCGGTAAAAGCCACGAAAATCGAGATATCTGGTTAACTACCCTAACAAATCAAGCCACAGGCCCCTATTTAGAAAAACCTGCCTATTGGATCGATGCTAACACCCACGCGGGGGAAGTAACAGGCTCTGCCGTCGCTCTCTACACTATCTATCATCTTTTGCGCCAATACGGTCATAATTCCCAAATTACCAGACTTCTTGACCATTACACTGTCTATATTTTGCCGCGATTAGCCGTGGATGGAGCGGAAAAATATCTCACCACTCCCTATATGTTACGATCAAGTGTTCGCCCCTATCCCCACACGGATGAGAAACCGGGGCTATATCCTGAAGATATTAACGGCGATGGTTTAATCTTACAAATGCGCCAAAAAGATACCTGTGGCGCTTGGAAAATTTCCGAACAAGATCCTCGCATTATGGTGCGTCGCGAACCAGAGGAATTTGAAGGAACTTTTTACACTTTGCTTACCGAAGGTTTAATCCGCGATTACGATGGCTATAATTTTACCACTGCCCCCACCCTAGAGGGCCTGGATTTTAACCGCAATTATCCCGTTTATTGGGTTCCTGAAGGGGAACAACAGGGGGCCGGAGATTTTCCTTTTTCGGAGCCAGAAACCCTTGCAGAAGCCCAATTTTGGGCAAATAACACCAATATTAATGGCTTCGTTACCTATCATACCTATTCGGCAGTAATGTTGCGTCCCTATAGCACCCATCCCGATGAATATTTCCCCGTGGAAGACTTAGAAATGTATAAATATATTGCTGATAAGGGAAAGGCAATGACTGGCTATGAATGCGTTTCTGTCTATCACGATTTTCGTTATCATCCTAAAGAAGTGACTAACGGTGCCATGGATGATTACGGTTATGATCATTTTGGTTGGTATGGTTTTACGGTGGAGTTATGGGATGCACCCACCCAAGCAGCAGTGAAAAAAGATGATTATATTCAATGGTTTCGCTGGCATCCTTTTGAAGATGAATTGAAGTTACAGCGTTGGAATGATGAGAATTTAGCGGGAAAGGGTTTTATTAATTGGCAAAGTTTTGATCATCCCCAATTGGGAGAGGTGGAAATTGGCGGTTGGGACTTTAAAAATGTCTGGCAAAATGCCCCAGAAAAGTATTTACCAGATTTATGTGAGAAACAATGTCAGTTTACTATTGCCCATGCTTTGATGTCACCTCTTTTAGCTATCTCTCGTCTCGATCTTAAGTCGGAGGGCAATGGTATTTATCATCTAGTTTTACAGTTAGAAAATCAGGGATTCTTACCCACTTATACCAGTAAAAAGGCACTGGAAAGAAAGATTGTTCGTCCCATTCAAGTCAAGTTAAATTTAGGCGATGAGGTGAGTTTAATAGTGGGAAAATTAGAGCAGGAAATCGGCCACTTAGAAGGGCGATCAAATAAAGTATATAGTAGTCTCGCTCACGGTTTAGATTATCGCTGTACGGTGGAATGGGTAATTAAGGGAGTTTCTGGTCAAGAAATCGAGATTATCGCTATAGCTGAAAGAGGCGGAACAGTCAGACAAAAAGTTACTTTATAGAGCTATTTTGTTCGATAAAATTGTTAAATAAGTCTCGTGGGATTCCGTGGGTAAAACTCGCAATTTTTGGCTACGAAGATCTGGTTCTAATCCCAAAGCTTCTAAAGGAATTACTCCTAATAAATTGTTTTGACCTCCAGGTAATTCCAAACATTCAAAAGTGCCTTCTCGTCCTGCGATAATCAAGGTGGCATCGCGAAAAATTCTCGCTTTTCCTATGCCTTTAGCCGTAGCCACATCTACTTCTTTTAAAAGCTGTAAACCCAAGCGGGAGATGACTTCCGGCACCAGACAAAGAGTAGTTGCCCCCGTATCCACCAAGACATTTTCTAGGGTAAGAGAGCGAATTTGTTCCGGTGCGATCATACCATCCTCCGCACGAATTTGATCGGCGCGATTGATAACTGTAATGCTGGTGTAGATTTTGCCCATATCTTCTGTAATAATTGCTGGATCAACCATAATACTACCCTCAATTCTACCCCTAAATTATACCAGAATAATTGCCCAAAAAATTGTCTAGTAATTTTAATTATTAATCCGGCCATCCGGCATAATTGCACCGCAGAAGTTAACTCCCATCAGATTAGCACTCATTAACTCAGCACCAGTTAGATCCGCATTACTTAAATCAGCGCCGGTGAGATTTGCTCTAGCAAAGAAAGCATCGATTAAATCCGCTTCCCTAAGATTAACTCCTGAAAGATTAGCCCTTCTTAAGTCAGCATGATTCATTTTTGCCGCTTGAAAATTAGCTTGACTAAGATTAGCTCGATCGAATTTTATGTGAGTCATAATTGCACTATGGAAATTTGCACCTATTGCTTCCGTATCGCTCATTTTTGACCGCACTAAATTGGCTCCCGCTAGATTTGCTCCCACTAAAGACACCCCGACTAAATTGGCATCAGTGAGTAAAGCACCTTGCAGATTAGCATTAGTTAAATCCGCATTTCTGATGTCAACATGGCACAAATTAGCCTCCTTTAAATTGGCTCCTACTAGATTAGCTCGCACCAGATTAACCCCTTTCATATTAGCTCCTTGCAGGTCGGCGCGATAGAGATTAGCTCCTTGTAAATTAGTGTTAATATTTTTCTTTTCCTGACGCATATTTGTTCCCCGCAAACAAGCACCAGTGAGGTTAGCACTACTTAAATCAGCCCCCCGTAAATCCGCCCCGATCAAGTTAGCATCAAGTAGAATAGCTAGGGTTATATCAGTATCACGAAGATTAGCTCCTTGTAGCAGCGCTCCGTGTAAATTAGCACTGCGTAAATCTGCCCCATTTAAGTCAGCTTGGTTGAGACTAGCACCGCTTAAATTAGCCGCCACGAGATTAGCTTGAGCGAGATTAGCCCGGTTAAGATAGGTAAAGAGAAGATTGGCTCCGTGCAGATCTGCTCCATTTAAAACAATGCCAATCAAGTCAGCGCCAACTAAATTAACTCCGGGTAATTTTAAGCCACTAAATTGAGTTTCTCCATCGGCATAACGTGCAATTAGTTCGGTGGGTTTCATAGGTAGAATATTCAGAGAAATTGGGGTAAAAAATTAAAAAAATTTTTGCAAAGCTTGCACCAGAATGCCAGCGGTTTGAAAGTTAGCATCCCTATCCATTTGGGTGTGAGCAATATTGTATAGTTGAATTTCGATATCCTTGAGAGATTTCCCGCTTTCGATGAGTTGTTGTAGTAAATCTTCTAGGGTATAACTTCGCAAGGTTAACCAATCTTGACTGCTCTGATCCCAAGGATAAAATAGGAGCGAGAAAATCAATATTTTGGCTCGTAAAGGATTAGCATAACGCAAAATTTCTAAACGAATTTCAAAGGTGTCGTAGGCAGAACTTTGTGGGGAATTACTGGGGTTATTGTTTAAGAAAGCTGGCTCGGCAAAGGGCAATCCCATTCTCCAAGAGGCAAAATCCACAGGTTTACTTCTAGAGGAGGAGAAAGATGCAGTTTTAGCCGAAGAATCACAATCATCATTTAGATGAACCATTTGATCGTTAAAGATTTTACTTTTTGGCTCATTATCCTCTTCTTTGTAATCGTTATTAGTATCGTAGAGAGGCTCTAGCTGGGTAAGAATAATCTCAGCTAGGGGAAGGTATAGAGATTTTTTATTAAGATTTTCGGCAACTTGGTTGAGAGTTTCTCGCAAGCTTAAGAAATTAGGATTGTTTTCCCTAAGTTCTAAAATAATATTTTTTAAGCCATAATTATTAATCACCAATCGATCATTTTCCCAACAATTTTTACAGGCGGCAAACATTAATTTTTGAATTCTCTCCGTCTCTAGATGATTTTCTAGGCTATTAAGCACCTGTCTTAGGGAATTATCTTCCCCGTTGTTGACAGGATTATTAACGGGGGTAAACCCAGGGTTAACTGCTGGTTCTAATGGTGATAATTGGGTGTCATAGGTGGCAACAATATCACTATATAATTTACTGATTTGCTCAATAATAACTGTGGCTACTCCCGCATAAACTTCAGGACGATTTAGGGTTTTAACTAACTTATAAACAGAAAAAGTTAATTGTTCCTTACTGGTTTTGAGTTGCACTAACTCCTTCACCAAGTCTTCCATAGCCACACCGTCTAAAATATTAGGATCATTTTCCCAATATTTTTTACAGATACAAAAGATTAATTTTTTGATCCGTAATTTTTCTTCGTGGCTGTCGAGATAGCGAACTACCTGATTAAAAACGTCACTGGATAATTGCATAGTAACCTCTGATCCGAGAAAGTCGCCCACCCTCGCACGCCTCTACTATGAGGTTATGCTATTGGTCTCTCGCAAGTTAGTTTACCGGAATATATAAGTTATTCCGGCTCTTCTGGCGCTTGAAAATATCCTAACCTAAAAGCGTGGAGCTATTGAGTTAGGTTTGCTACATCTGGTCCCTAAAATTAGCAAAAGATTATTTTTTCGCCTTTCTCGTTATTAGTACAAATGTTCGGATAAAATCGGAGTAAAGTCTTTAAGTTTAGGCGATCGATGCCCGATAGGGTTAGAGTAATCAGGGAGAAACTGATTTATCGAGAGGCCATATCATCCTATGCTAGAACTCTATCAATTTGAACTATCTGCCTATTGCGAGAAAGTCCGTCTCATCCTCGACTATAAAGGACTTGCCTATAAAAAAAGGGACGTGGTGCCGGGGGTGGGACAATTAGAATTATTCCGTCTTTCTGGACAGCGACAGGTTCCCGTCCTCAAGGATGGTGATACCTATATTGCCGACTCGACGGAGATTGCTTTTTATCTCGATCGCAAGTATCCTGAAAAACCAATTATCCCTACAGATCCCCTCCAACGGGGTCAATGTTTATTAATCGAAGAATGGGCCGATGAATCCCTGGGATTAAAAGGAAGAACCGCTTTTCTCGGCGCTTTTGCCCAAAATCAAAACTTTCGTACCGCTTTTTTACCCCGGGAAACTCCCGATTTTATGCGCTTGTTGCTGGGTTCCTTGCCGGGGGAATTAATTGATATTTTTGGGACGGGTGTAGGTCTGGGAAAAGATGCTATCAATACCGCGAAAAAAGGGCTACAACAGGACTTAGAAGCTTTAAACCTCATTTTAGCCAATCGTCCCTATTTAGTCGGGGATCAGCCTACTTTAGCCGATTTAGCCGTGGCGGGATTAAGTGTACTGCTTCAGTTTCCCCAGGGTTCCTATCTCAACTTACCCCCGGAATTGCAAGGCAAGGGGATTCCGGGGTTAGCTGATAATAGCGCCTACGAGGGCTTTTTTGCTTGGCGCGACCGTCTTTATAGTCAATACCGTCAAACTATTACCCCGGGGAGTTCCACCCCTCCTATCGATTCCCCCACCTCCATCCAGATCGAATAGCAGAGCTTGACTAGGCTGGTGGGGTGTGGGGTGTGGGGTGTGGGGTGTAGGCTTCGGCCGTGAGCTCAGCCGAACGGGTGTAGGGTGTAGGGAGATTAAATAAAAGCAATCTACTGATCACTGATTACTGATCACTGTTAAGATTCGCGTAAAACGTAGCCGACACCGCGCACGGTATGAATGAGGCGTTTTTGACCACCAGCCTCCATCTTCAGGCGTAAATAGCGAATATATACCTCAATAACGTTTGATTCTCCTTGAAATTCGTCTCCCCAGACATTTTCGAGAATTTGCTCCCTTGATAATACTTCTTTGGGGTGAATCATCAGGTAGCGTAGCAGCTCAAATTCCTTCATCGTCAACTCAATATTTTTGTTTTTATGGGAGAGACGACGAGTGGCTAAATCTAATACTAAGTCACCGAAGCGCAATTGTTCGGGGATAGTTTCCAGAGGTTGCAGGTAAAAACGGATTAATTTGAGAAAAGATTGCGAATTATAGGGTTTGAGAAAATAATCGTCGGCTCCCGCTTCCAAACAGGCGAGACGCTCTTCTAGGGTTTCTTGAGATACTAATAAAATAATATAAACGCGACTTCCCTGGGAACGTAAACGACGACAAAACTTCACACCAGCCTCCGCTGCGAGGAGGCGATCGAGTATAATCATCGCTGGCTGCCAACTTTCCACTTCTGGGAAAGCGCTATCAATGCTAGGCACAATTAGGGGACGATAACCTGCTTCTTTCAAGTCCGCACTAGCTAGTTTAGCGATATTCTCCTCAATTCCCACCAAGAGAATCGAAGAACTCGGAACTGATGTACTCATGAGTTGGCAGCGGTAAAGAAATAGGAAAGATAGGGAGGCGACTAGCCAATTATACTTAATTGATTCTTGCCTAACCGATTTGATAAAAAAGTTAACGCGGTGGTGCGTTGGACAAAATTACCATTGACAGACCAACCAGTTACTCGATCGGGGGACGACCAGAGGCTAAGATGATCTACAGGTGGATCCGCATAAAAATTTTCTTGACCGCTACCCAATAAACAGGAACTCCAATGGGTAAAATAATCGTGACTAAGGCGATAAATGGGAAAATTACCGATTAATGGCACTCCCCACCCGTCCAGAGCCATTAAAGCTTCAATTTTTGCCCCTTGAGCTTGCCAATAATGAGCTAAAGCGATCGCATTTACCACCCCCGCACTAAACCCAATCAAGGTTAGGTTTTCTCCCGGTGAAAAAGCTTCATTTAAGCAAGAAAAAGGAGAAATAATAATATAGGGGCGTAATTTTACCGATTTGCTCCCCAGATGTCCTAAAAAATCCTCCGTCAATCTAGAATCATGAAAACCCGTACAAATCACTAAGGTCTTGACACTCCCGTCCCTAAAAGCGAGGGATTCTTGGTTCATAGAGTTTCCTTAATTAGTAGTTTAAATGAGCCTAAACCCTTAAATAGCCTAGAATCCAACAAAGCAAAAAGCTTTTTTTATTAAAATTGCTTTTTTGAATTCTGGTGAGCCTTACTTGGCAAGGCTTGCGTCGATTATTTTTTGCTAACATATCATAACTACTCTAGAAGAGCCATAATTGTTAAGAAAATGACGCGAATTACCGTTATTGGTGCAGGGATTGGCGGACTAACGGCGGCGGCATTATTGGCGCGTCGAGGTTATCAAGTCACAGTATATGATCAGGCGCTTGTCCCCGGAGGTTGTGCCTCGACTTTTTCCCGTCGGGGTTTTACTTTTGACGTGGGGGCAACTCAAGTGGCAGGATTAGAAGTAGGGGGCATTCATCAGCGCATTTTTGCCGAATTAGGGATAGATTTACCCGATTCTGTCCCCTGTGATCCCGCCTGTGCCGTTTTTCTGCCGGGGGAAACCACTGCGATTAACGTCTGGCGCGATCGGCAAAAGTGGCAAGAGGAAAGACAAAAACAATTTCCGGGCAGCGAACCTTTTTGGCAATTATTACAAAAACTCTTTCAAGCTAGTTGGCGTTTTCAAAGTCGCGATCCAGTTTTACCCCCGCGCAACTGGTGGGATTTAGGGCAATTAATCGCCGCTTTGCGTTTAGATACTGCCATTACCTTTCCCTTTACTTTGATGACTGTGGGAGATGCTCTGCGATTATACGGCTTAGAGAGGGATAAACGCCTAAAAACCTTTCTTGATCTCCAGTTAAAGCTTTATTCCCAAGTTAATGCCGATGAAACTGCTTTACTTTATGCCGCCACCGCTTTGGCAGTTTCTCAGTCTCCCCAAGGTTTATCCCACCTTCAGGGTAGTATGCAGGTATTAAGCGATCGCCTAGTAACAGCTTTGGAAAAATACGGCGGTAAATTGCAAATGCGCCACACAGTAGAAAAAATACTGACAGAAAAGGGAAAAGCCACCGGAATTATCGTCAGAAATCAAAAAAATGGTCAAATACATCCAGAAATGGCCGATGAGATTGTGGCTAATATCCCGATCCAAAATTTACCACAATTAATCGATCGCGAAGCCATTCCCAGTCTTTATCACCGGAGAATTGAAAAACTTCCCCCCGCATCCGGTGCTTTTGTGGTTTACTTAGGAGTCGATCGCGCTGCTATTCCCCCCGATTGTCCTCCCCATTTGCAATTCCTCTACGATTACGATGGCATAATCGGCGAAAATAACTCTTTGTTTGTTTCCGTGAGTAAAGAAGGGGATGGTCGCGCCCCAGTGGGAAAAGCGACGATTATTGCTTCTTCCTTCACCGATACCAGTCTTTGGTGGCAAAAAGGAGAAGATAATTATCAGCAATTAAAAGCAGCATACACCCAAGAGGCGATCGAGCGTCTCGGTAATTATTTCCATCTTAGTCCTGATCACATCGTTCATATCGAATCAGCTACACCTCGCACTTTTGAACGGTTTACGGGGCGAAATCAGGGCATTGTCGGCGGTATTGGTCAAAGATTGTCCACTTTTGGCCCTTTTGGAGTAGCGACGCGCACTCCGATCCCCCATCTTTGGTTAGTGGGAGATTCCACCCATCCGGGGGAAGGCACTGCCGGAGTCAGCTATTCGGCACTAACGGTAGTTAGACAGATTGAGAATCAATTAAGTAGTCGTGCAAAATAAATTTCCTAGTGAAGATAGGCAAGAGGCAATAGGCAATAGGCAAAAGCTTTATCGAAATGTGTAATTAATTTTGCTTAGGTACTTAGCTTCTAGTTAGCCGTAATTATGAATTATGAATTATGAATTGGGAAGAATAAATAAAAGCAATCTTCTGAATACTGAATACTGATAACTGTTAACTTACCCACTGATAACTGATAACTGATAACTGATAACTGTTATAAAGCGCCGGCTGCCGTGCGATCGAGTATGCCCGCTCCTAGATGAGAGGTAATATTAATTGCTTGCAGGACCGGTTGAGAGTCAACTCCTTTGGGATAATCGATAACGCTAACCGCGCCATTTCCCTGTTTAATATTCCAGAAATTAGCGGGTTTTAAACCCAATAAATAACAAAGAATCACCTTATTAATGGCATCGTGAGCTACTACCATAATTGTCTTAGGACTATCGCTATTACTATAGGTTTTAACGATTTGCTGCCAACAAGCGATCGCTCGATCCCAAACTTCCTGTAAATTCTCCCCTTCCGGCATTTGTACGGTTTCCGGGGCATTTTTCCAGTCTTCTAACATCCCGGGGAAACTCGCTTCAATTTCCTCCTCTAATTTACCTTCCCAAAGTCCGTGACAGATTTCTGTCAGATCCACTTGGGTATCTAAGGTGACATCGGGGTGATATTGCAGGATAATTTGGGCAGTTTCCTTGGGACGGGACAAAGGACTGGTGACAGCGTGATCGATCGCCGTTTCTCGCAGAAATTCGGCGGCTTTCTCAGCTTGAGCTTTGCCATTATCATTGAGAGGAATATCGCGCACCCCTTGAAAACGTTTATCCCGATTCCATTGGGTTTCTCCGTGACGCACCAGCAGCAGCCTAGAACCTTGGAAAGGAGGACGTGGTGGGGGTAAAGCTATCCCTAAGTGTGCCGTTTGATTGAGGGATTCCACCTGCACAGGATCACCAAAATCACCCGTAAAATTGAGAACATTAACGCAACAGTTAGATTGTTGTAGGGAATGGTATAAGGAAACTGGAATACCGACAGCACTGAGGATTAAACAGCGATTAATGCCGTTATGGGCAACAATGAGGATAGTTTGGCCCTGGTGTTGGGGAATAATTTCTCGCCAAAAATCCTGGGCCTGTTGATAGAGGGAGAGAACGGGATAATGTTCCTGACCATCGGGCAGTATCATCTTAAATTCATGAGGTTTTTGGTGCCAATCCCGATATTCTTGGGGATATTGAGCTTTTACCTCCTCTTTGACCATATTTTCCCAGATAGGCAGATCGATTTCTAGTAACTGCGAAGTGGGTTGAATGACGGGAGAGTTATTTAAACGAGACTGAATCACCTCAGCAGTAGATTTGGCTCTTTGGAGAGGACTACAGTAAAAAGCGGCGATATCGATTTTACTGAGGGCATTTCCCACTTTTTCCGCATCCAGATGCCCTTTTTCCGTCAAAACCGAGCCATCACTGCGACCTTGTATTTTCTGCTGTGCGTTATAACTGCTTTGTCCATGACGAACAATAATCACACGAGTAGCCAAGCGGTTCAGTCTCCTTAACTAAAAGTCTCAATATCAGATTACAGGCGATCGGGATCGGAGTACAAATCAGTGATCAGTAATCGGTAATCAGTAATCAGTGGAGATCGGCGAGCATTTGTACTAAAATTTCCTTATGCAGTTTCAAGGCAGCACAGCGTATCAAAACTTCCTGACATGAAAATCTCTTTGGGATCAAGGGTTTGGCGGTTTTGTCAAGAAATCATGACAATGTACTTGGTCAAAATCGGAATCTTACTGTTTAATAGGTATTTATAACAAGCGATTCCCTTGATCCCCATCGAGTGGATCTCTCGTTCACAAAGCAATCGATGAGTAGTTGGAAGGATTACCCAGATCACTGCTTTTGCAAATGCTCAAAAACATTTGCCGTCGTAACTAATCGGAGAGCGTCAACTCATGGTTCCAGAATACCCCCCCTTAGATGAGATGACCTTGCGGCAACTGCGACGAGTTGCCAGTCAATACAGCATCTCTCGTTACAGTCGGATGCGGAAAACGCAGTTAATCGAGGCAATTACCCAAGCTATGGGAGTAAGCGGCAATTTTAAATCTACTATTAAAGAGGAAAAACCAGTGGAAGCAGCAAAATTTGAATTAGGTCAAGCTAACCCGATCGAAGATATCCTAGGTTCAGTGGATGATGGTTTAGGAGATTTGCCCGGTGGCTACGGTGAAAATCGCATTACCCTCCTACCCCGCGATCCTCAGTGGGCCTATGCTTACTGGGATATCCCCAACGAATCGAAAGAAGATTTGCGTCGTCAAGGGGGACAACAATTAGCCCTGCGTCTTTATGATGTCACCGATATCGATCTCAATAGCCAAGGCGCCCACAGTGTCCAAGAATATCTCTGTGATGAATTAGCCCGGGAATGGTATTTACCGATTCCGGTCAGCGATCGAGATTATGTTATCGATATCGGTTATCGTTGTGCTGATGGTCGTTGGTTAGTTTTGGCCCGTTCTCCTTTAGTCCGGATTCCTCCCGTCTATCCTTCCGACTGGATTGAAGATATTTTTGTCACCGTTAACTGGGAAGAAGAACTGGTGGGCAAAACTGTTTACGAACTCGTTCCCCCCAGCAAACGCTACGGCAGCAGCGCCGGAACCACGGGAACTAGCCCCATCTACGACCAAATTTTCGAGAGTGTCGGCGATATGGAAGCCCTACGGGTGGCCGGTTCCTTGTTTGGTTCCATGCAGCACGTCGCTGGTTCCGTACCGATGTCGGAAGTGATCAGTTCTTATGTATTCCCCTCCGGGGTTGGTATGTGGGCAGTTCCCACGGTATCGGGACTAACCGCTTCCGGTATCGGGATGACTGCTTCTGGTATCGGTATGGGTGCTTCGGAAACCCTACAACGTCCGCGCAAATTCTGGTTAGTTGCCGATGCAGAATTAATCGTCTATGGTGCCACCGAACCCGATGCCACCGTAACTATCGGTGGTCGTCCGATTAAACTCAATCCCGATGGCACTTTCCGCTATCAGATGTCCTTCCAAGATGGTTTAATCGATTATCCGATTATGGCCGTAGCCGCCGATGGTGAACAAAATCGTTCTATCCACATGAAATTCACCAGGGAAACCCCCTCTCGCAATACCAACACTAAAGATGAGGCGGTTCTAGAATGGTTATTCTAGATCGGGTTTTCTAACGTTACCAAAGCCAACCTAATTACTTCCCCCTAACTGAGATTTAGTTAGGGGATTTTTTTTGGGATTGTCAACGCTATCAACTTCTATTCCCAAATCTGACAGCTTAGATCGCCCGATTTTTGGGAAAGACGCAGATTTTCACCGTAATCGACGGGAACATCGATCACCGTAGGGACATCTTGCCGGAAAGCATCCTCTAGTGTCGGGATCAAATCCTGAGTAGATTCCACCCGATAGCCTTTTAATCCCATACTTTCAGCAAATTTAACAAAATCGGGATTACCAAACTTAATAAAAGAAGATGTCCCAAAATAGTTTAACTGCTTCCATTCGATTAAACCGTAACCGCCATCATTAAAGATGAGAGTGACGAAGGGAGTTCCCACCCGCAAAGCTGTCTCCAATTCCTGACAATTCATCATAAAACCGCCGTCCCCCGTCACCGCCACAACGCGTTTATCGGGATGAACTAACTTAGCGGCGATCGCACCAGGGATAGCAATACCCATAGCGGCGAAACCGTTAGAAATAATGCAAGTATTGGGACAATCGGAGTGATACTGACGCGCCATCCACATTTTATGAGCGCCCACGTCACAAATAGCGATATCTTCCGGTCCCATCACCTGACGCAGATCGTAGATCAATTTTTGTGGCTTGATCGGAAAACCCGTATCATTGGCATAGGTTTCGTAATCGGCCCGAATTTCCGTCTTTAATCCCGCGGTGACAGGAGTTGGTTTATTCTGGCGATCGGCCCGTTTGAGGATATCGATGAGAGAATCGGTGATATCACCCACCACTTCCACCACCGGAGCATAACTGCTGTCAATTTCCGCTGGAGTCATGCCGATGTGAATAATCGGTAATTTCCCCTCTGGATTCCATTTTTTCGGGGAATACTCGATTAAATCGTAACCAACAGCGATAATTAAATCACTGCGATCGAAGGCACAACTAATCAAATCCCGTTGCTGTAATCCTACCGCCCAAAGAGCCAGAGGATGGGTATAGGGAATCACCCCCTTACCCATAAAAGTGTTAGCCACAGGGATATTCAAGGCCGTGGCGAATTCCGTTAAAGCTTCACTAGCATTAGCGCGAATTGCCCCATTTCCCGCCAAAATCAAGGGATTTTTGGCTTTAGAAATCACTGCCGCCGCCATATTCAAAGTCCGATAGGAAGCGTAAACTTTTTCCTGACTGTCGAGGGGCAAAGGACTACCATCGGCAGGCATAGCGGCGATATTTTCAGGAAGATCGATATGAACTGCCCCCGGTTTCTCACTTTGGGCGGTTTTAAAGGCTCTCCGTACCACTTCCGGGGTGATACCCGGCCGCACGATCTGTTTATTCCATTTCGTCACCGGGGCGAACATGGCCACCAGATCCAGATATTGATGGGATTCAATGTGCATCCGATCGGTTCCCACCTGGCCAGTGATGGCCACCAAGGGCGCCCCATCCAAGTTAGCATCGGCTACCCCTGTCATCAGGTTAGTCGCCCCCGGTCCTAAAGTGGAGAGACAAACCCCCGCTTTTCCCGTCAAGCGTCCATAGACATCGGCCATAAAAGCCGCGCCCTGTTCGTGACGGGTGGTGATAAATTTGATCGAGGAGTTTTTCAGGGCTTCCAAAACATCGAGGTTTTCTTCCCCGGGTAGCCCAAAAATATACTCGACCCCTTCATTCTCTAGACATTTAACTAGAAGTTCGGCTGTGTTTAATTCCCCCATAGTTCCCTCCTGTAGAGCTTACTTCATCAGTAAAGTCTCTAGAGATAGTTCATCCCGGCGGATTGAGGTTGTTGCGCTCAACTCGTCGGGATGATATCAGTAGACTATATGTACCAATGTAGCTGACTAAAATTTTGTTTAAGTCTATCCATATACCATTGTGACTTAGATCTTGACCCTTGGCAGATTATTTATTAGCACAATGGAGGGGAATTTTTTTTTAGGCCGTTAATTCTTCGGCAGCGTGGGCTAGTTGGGCGGCGACTTTGGCTAGATAGGGACGACTTAACCACCAGATAAACGGGGACAGCCAACCCCGCAGGGTGACAGAATAGGAAATATAAGTACCACAGAGGGTTGATTCTACTTGGTAGGTCATTTTCTGTTCCATGCCGGGGATAGCGAGAACTCTGAGGCTGAGGAGTTCCCCGGGACGGACATTTTCCACGAAAACCCGGATAGGAATGGGAGTCAGACGGGTGACAGCTTGATAGATTAACCCCGGTTTAGCGATTAAACCCAAGGGAACATCAGCCTTGGCAATCAAAGGATGCCAAGAGACATCGGCCACATTGATTAATTTTTGCCAGAGGACATCGACGGGGGCGCTACTGACCACCCGATAGGTTTTGTAGAGTGAAAACTTACAGAATAGTCTGCCTTTGGCCGCTACAATCCTTAAGGAAAAATTGAGAATCACCGATTGCCTCCCGCAAAAATAATCCGGCGAATTTTCTATTGTAAAAAATAAATGGCTTTCCGGGAGTGTGAGCTTTTTATAATTTTAACTTAGTGTCAGCAGAAGTCCCTCACTTGATGGCGATCGGATCAATGCTGACTTTGTATATAGCCCACATTCCGCACCCTCAACTGTCACATTGGCTGTCCGCCTCTAGAGACTTGAGTAAAAATACTTGGCTGGTGAGGGTTTTCCCTGCGCCCGCTACGGGGGTCTTGAGAACGCTAATTAGCAGCTGCTGAAAAAGTTTATTGGTGGGGTTAGGAATCGGTCGTCAGTAGCCGGTTGTCGGTCGGGGAAGTCAGAATAACAGAATGACCTCGCACGTCTGGAAGCGGAACTCTTCGAGATCGAATTAGGCTTACAACCGAATTTGTCAGTGGATGATTCCGCTTTTATTATTTAGCGATTCGGGGTGAGGAATCCTCACCCTACTAACCGACCATGAAGAAGCCATTAACAGGATCAAGAAGGTTTTTGTTTTTACAGATCGCTCGCTATCCCGATATTGCCCAGTCTAGTTTATGCGCTTGTAGTCGTTTTCGGGGAGGGGAGGTGACGCGAGTTAACCATCATCTAATCGGGTTGGAATCGGAGGGTTTTATTAAGGTAGCGGCGCGAGGAAAAAGAGGCAGTTACCGCTATCGAATTACCGCAGGTAAGGGGGAAAAGATGCTGCGGTCTTTACAGGAGTTTCGTTGAAACTATAGCGTTTCTTGTTCGCAAGAGGCCTGTCGATGGTGAAAAGTTTAATCAGCAAAGGTTTCACTGTGTCACACAGGTGTGAGAAACGCTATATTCAAATTCTTTTCGGTAGGAGATGCGTCCTACCTTTTCTTTGAGTATTGGTATAAGATAAATTTATGTTTTTGTGACAATCCATAAGCATCTGAGGGGGTAAGGCAATCGCTAAAATCCTTATTCTCTCGTTGACCCACTCGGATGCCCTTGTACTTCTGGGATTCGGGGCTTGACAATCTAACTTATTGAGAATAATTTTTATTTGTCGGAGATAATTTAACCCCCCCTCAGAAAATGGGGTGTAGAATACTGTCAGGGCAATACTTTCATTAGTCAGCCCTTGCTTCCAATTCGTGAAGCGTCTGAATGGAAACGATGTGTAGGATCAATTCATGAATTAACCCTACAATCTTGCCTCCAATTAGTGAAGCTTCTGGCACTAAATTCGGTTATTAAAAACTGATTATTTATTTCCCCTTTTGCCGTTCGGCTGTCCTGATATGTAGCCTATACTCAACGGATTTGGTATAAAACACCATAAAATATTTGGCCACAAAAAAGCACCCCCTCGCAGGAGTGCCTTTTCGTTCAGACTAGGAATTAACCATTGATAGCGGGAGCAGTCAGAGCTACAGGAGCCTGTTCACCACTAGCTAAGTCTAAGGGGAAGTTGTGAGCGTTACGCTCGTGCATTACTTCCATACCGATACCAGCGCGGTTCAGCACATCGGCCCAAGTACCGATTACACGACCTTGAGAATCGAGAATCGACTGGTTGAAGTTGAAACCGTTGAGGTTAAACGCCATGGTGCTAACACCC
>NZ_JADBTR010000042.1:0-55173 GCF_020246065.1 Microcystis sp. M144S2 | reverse complement strand
GTTGACACCCTTACTGACAAAGAAAAAACTGAAATCAAGTCAGGATAAGGGTTGGAGTGCTTACTGCAAAAATTGTTAAGAAAGATCCCTATAAGGGATAGCTTGATAAGGGGGGTGTCTGACAGTTTTTAACACCTAACTACTTAAGCTTGTTGGTAGTGAGGATCAATTGCGATTAATTTATTAACAGTTTGATAGAATTCCTGCTGATAAAATTCCCGTTGATTGCTGTCGAGAGCATTAATTAATTGTTCTTGACAGTAGCGACGATATTCCATTAAACTAATTTTTTCCAGAGCTATAATAGCATTTTTTATCTGTTCTTCTGGCTGAAATATTTCTTGACTGGTATGTTCATTTAAGTGAAATAAAGAATTGAAATCACGATTTTTGTCTGTAGTTATCATCAATAAATGATTCTGTAAAGCTGACATCAAATCTCTTGGTTTAGTAATTTGGGTTTCTAACTCTAGAATTACTTGCCATAACCAACGATAATCAGGGACATTAAAAATTAAATCTTTTTCATCCAAAGATTCTAAAATTATTTCCCGATATTCAGGATAATGGAGATAGATTAATAATAGTAACCATTCGGCTGCTTCTGAGCCGTTTTTTTCGGATTTATCTAAGATGCTTTTCCTCTTGATTGCCAGAGATTTTCCCTGTGGACGGTGAGCTTCGTCGAACCGAGGTTTATTAACCTGTTTAGAGAGATTTTTTAAAATATATGGCAAACGAGTAGCATCTTTTTGAGCCAAAATTTCAGCACAATAATCTAGATAAAAAGTGCGTTGATTGCCATCGATTAACTTTTGCAGTAAACTCACCATACTGCTAGACACTTGTTGAAAATGTAGTCCCTGTTTTAAATCTTTGTTCACCAACATTTGCGATATTTGCCAATCAATCCAAAAAGGAGATTTTTCGATCAGTTCTCGATAACTAAGATATCCGTCAGCACGAGATTTAAGAAATTCATCGGCATCTTTACCATCGGGAAGATTGAGGATTTTTAGGTTAACTTGTCCTGAATAAACTAGGGAGTTAATTTCCTCGATCGCTCTTTGTGTCGCTTTAATTCCCGCTTGATCAGCATCAAAATTAAAGATTATTTGTTTACTTTCACTGTAGCGCAAAAGTAATTTAATTTGCTCTTGACTTAAAGCTGTTCCTAAACAGGCAACCACATTAGTAATACCAGCAGCATGGAGAGCGATTGCGTCAAAATAACCCTCGACAACTATCGCTAAATCTTGCTGAATAATTGCCTGTTTAGCTCGATCGAGAGCAAAGAGAGTTTTTCCTTTTTCAAATAGAGGAGTATCGGGAGAATTTAGATACTTTGGTTGTTCATTACCTAAAGTGCGACTACCAAAAGCGATCGCCCGTCCTTGACTATCAAAAATAGGAATCATTAAACGATCTCGAAATTGATCGTAATAACCACTACCATTTTGACGCGCTTTAATTAATCCCGCTTGTTCCACTAAAGCCACAGGATAGCGCTTTTGTTCCACTAAATAACGATAGAGCGTTTCCCAACCTTCTGGAGAATATCCCAGTTGAAAAGTTGTGATAGTTTCTGGGGTTAGTTGTCGTTGTACCTTGAGATAATCTAACGCTTTTTCCCCTTGGAGTTGACTAAGGGCGTGTTGATAAAAACTCACCGCCACGGCCATTATTTCGTATAATTGTTCTTTGAGGGATAATTTCTGTTCTAATTCCTGACGCTGTTCTACTGCTAGAGTTTTAATCGGGATTTGATACCTTCTAGCAAGATCGAAAACCACTTCACTAAAAGATTGTTTCCCCACTTCCATGAAAAATTTAATCCCGTTTCCCCCCGCACCACAGCCAAAACAGTAATACATTTGTTTGGCAGGACTAACCGTAAAACTAGGGGATTTTTCCTCGTGAAAGGGACATAAACCGACGTATTCCCTTCCCCTTTTTTTGAGGACGACTCTCTCGGAAATTAAATCCACAATATCAATTCTTTGTTTAACTTCTTCGATCGTATCTGGATGTAGTCTCGGTGTATCCATAATCAGTTATCAGCAGTCAGGAGTCAGATGTGAGTTTTAAGTGAGCAGTATATATTAAGTGAGCAGTATTAAAGCTGATCACTGAAAAATCTCCCCAACACCTACCACCCCCACTAACACCCTTTTTGACTCCCGGAAATTCGCACCCATAAGTAATAAGAAAGGACTTGACTTTGGCGGGGGCTTGTGCTACGCTTTTCTTATAATGGTAATCTGTGCAAATCCCGTTTAACTCAAATATTTCAATTATGAATAAAATCTTTTAAAAATATTATCTCAAAATCTCCCGACAAAAGCAAGCAAAATTTTGCCAATAATTGTTAAGTTTTGTTAAAAAGAAATGCAGAGACGGGCAGGAAAAGAACTGATTACTGATCACTGAAAAACTTCCCCACTGCGATGGCTGCATTTTGTCCTCCGAAACCGAAACTAAGACAGAGACAATTGTGCAGGGAAAAATTAACAGCCGATCTAATTAAATTTAATTGAAAAGGCGACTCGCGCACACCGACACAGGGGGGAATTAGCTGATTTTTCAGAGCCATTAAACAAAAAGCCACACCTAATGCCCCCGAAGCCCCTAAAGTGTGTCCTGTTGCGCCTTTTGTCGAGCTTACAGCCACTTGCGAACCAAAAATGCTGGCGATCAGGTTTGCCTCCCGTTCATCGTTTAAACGGGTGCTAGTGCCGTGGGCGTGAATGTAATTAATTTCATCTTTTCTTAATTGACTTCTGTGCAAACATAGTTCTATGGCTTTGGTAGCACTACGATTATCGACCGCCGGGGCGCTAACATGATCGGCATCACAGGTAAAACCATAGCCCAAAATTTGCCCGTAGATGGGGGCATTTCTGCTTAAAGCCAGTTCTTCCGATTCAAGGACTAAAATTGCGCCACCTTCGCCCAAAACTAAGCCCTCCCTAGCTCTATCAAAAGGATAACAGCCCGTTTTCGCCAAAGCTCCCATCTGTTCAAATCCCACCAGAGTTAAGGGAGTGATCGGAGTTTCGATCGCCCCGGCTAAAACTCGATCGCATTCTCCCATTTTGATTAATTCTATACCCTGAGCGATCGACCAGATGCCCGTGGCACAGGCCGCCATGGGTGCTAAGACTGGGGCGCTGGTTTCTATCAATCTAGCGGTCAATACCGAGGCGCGATCGGGTAAACTATCTAACCAGTTTTCTACTATTCCCGTCGCTGCCATCCGTTCCCATAAACCCTGACAACCGCGACTAGAACCGATAGTGACAGCACAATCCTTTAAGGGAGGGGTTAACTTCGCGTCTTCGAGGGCAGCAATCAGGGCAATTTTGGTTAAATCCTCTAAAAATGCTGGTTTGTGACCGATTAAACCCAGGGGTAACGCGGGTAAATCAGAAAAGGGTTGTTGTCTAGTTATACCAGTTTTGCCCTCTAGTAATCTTTGCCAACTCTGACTTAAATTTCCCAGAGAACTGATCAACCCAATTCCCGTCACCACAACATTCATTGATCAGTTATCAGTTATCAGTTATCGGAATATTAAATGATTGGGTGGGTGACGGCGAACATTAAATTATCGTCCCGCGAACCCACCCAATCTGAGGGCTATTTTTTCAGATTTTCTGCACCGGAAATAACTTTGGCCGAGTCAATTTTATCCCCTTGTTTAATCGTATCGATCACTTCCATTCCCTTAGTGACATAACCAAAAACGGCATAATCACCATCGAGGAAATTGATATCCGACAGGGCAAAATAAAACTGAGAAGAAGCGGAATTAGGTTGTTGAGAACGGGCCATCGCGATCGCACCGCGTTTATGGGGTAAAGCGACGATGGGAGTGCGCGACGTGGCCTGTTGACCGATTGCTTTCCCATAAATCGGCTCTTTTTCGTCTTTAAGGAGAATTTCTAGGGGAACATAACGAGGTTGCTTGGTTTCTGGATCAACAAAACCACCGGTTCCGCGACCTTGGGGATCACCACCTTGGGCGACAAAAGGCTGCGGTTCTGTAACCACGCGATGGAAAGTTAAACCATTATAAAAACCTCTCTCCACCAGATCCACAAAATTACCGGCAGTAACTGGGGCCGCATTGCCATCAATTTCGATCGTTACCGGTTTACCTTTGATGATCATCTCGACGACAGCAGTTCCATCTAAGCGGGGTTTGTAATTATCCATGTTGACACTGCCCGAACTGGCAGGTTGAGAGGTTTGGGTGATACTAGAATTATCGGGGGTGGAGTTAGCTTCTGGGGAAGAACAGCCGAAAAGTGTGGTCGTTGTGATTAAAAAAACACAAACCACAGACAGCCAGCCAGATTTTCTTATCTTCATCATTTTATAGCCAAAAAGAGCGAAAAAAGGCCTACAATCCCTCTAGAGGAATTTCCAGAAAACGAGCGAGTTCCGCTCCTTGATTTTCCAATTCCGAGAGGGACATGGGATCACCGACGCGAGTTAGAGGGATATCGCGACGCTGTTTAATCCGTAGGAATAGTTCCCGTTTCGGGTTGAGTCCTTCTCGCACTTCGGCCCGCACAGCTTGCGCATCTTCCAGGGGCCAATCGAGATCAATGCGACGATTTTTGCCGGGGTAGCCCCAACGAAAGATTTTAACTTTGCCGGTTTCCTTATTAAACTCGTTGTAACCACCTCCGACATTCCAGAGGAGAGATAACCAGAGATAGATGGCTAAAAGGGTCCCCGCAGTGCCATAAAAGAGGAGGGCGACCCCTTGGGGAATGAATTGTAAGGCACTGGTATCGCTAACGAGAAGTAGATTGACCTTAAAATAACTGGAAAGACCGGCAAGGAGAAACCCTAGACCGCCAATAGAGACGATTACAGCCCAAAAATAGTTACTAGGGCGACGCGCTCCCACTACTTCTTGCCGTAGGATCAGGCTATCTTTACTTGTTGTTTGCGCTTTCATGAATTCTTTTTAAGGTTGCCTAGAGTTATTTTACCAGCTTTTTTCTCGCCACTTCCCCAACCCCGCCCCAGGGATACAGCCGTTGATTTTTCTGAGTGTACCCATGTTTGTCATAATATTTACTTATAGGTGAGTGGGGGAAGTTTAGGGGAAAATTCCCTAATCGTAATTCTCCTCGGCAACAATCATGCGTTATATTTATTCGGGGTTTCCTTAATTTGTACCCAGTAACGGCACATTCAGATACAGCACGGGTTATGGTCTTTTGTCAAGGGGGAAGTCTAATAATAATTATAATTCCTATGTTGATGTTAACTTAGCACCCCACAGACAAGGTGCGTTACATTTTATGGTTCTTCGTTACTTGGTATGGTTCGATAGGGTGGCGTAAATCGACTAAATCCTTATCTGGCAAAAGATTTAATTGATTAGTTCGCTCTAGATCAAAAACAATTGACAAAAATCGCTAAATGCCTTTCTCTATAAGGGTTCCATCCCTTATAACCCTCGTCCATTGCATAAGACAAACCGAAGAACCCATTTTATTAAAGCACCAGGTAATAGCGGCGTGCTGCTACGCAGTGCCTTGGAAACCTCACTATCGTTCAACACTTCTCATCCATCATCCATCTTCTCCTTGCTGCCTCACGATCTAAGTCGAACTTAATTTTGAACTTATTATTCTCCAGAATTTCCTGAATTGATCTAAGCTCATGATCCCCTAAATGGTCTGCTAAATAAGCTTCTATCAAAACCTCCACCAGTTGAGTAATAGTATCTTTCGGCATTTGAATATGTTGCCGAATATAATTTATTGCCTTTCTATCATCGGTCAGCACTTTGCCACCGATACGTCTGGCGACAACAAAACAGGACAGTTCTGCATCACTCGCACGTTTTGATTGAGGGACGTTTGACATCTCAACTAAATCCTCGATCTCTAGAGGAAATGTTGTAATTTCACCATAATCAATTAGTTTTTTGTAATAATTTAAACTATCAGAATGTCCCTGCTCAAATTCTAATTGAACATACACTGTAGTAATCACAGAGTATCCAAGCAATTTAAGAAGATGAAAGCGATTAATGTACATGAAGTGAATAATCGCACAAGTATCGATAGATACTACGCCCATCATTAACTACTGACCTCCAAAAACGTTAGAAGTTCATTTAGAAGCTGATAACCATCTTCCAAAGGTAGCAGTAGCATATCTAGGAGCTTATGGTGAGTAATCTCTCCTCTTCTATATGCCTCCGTACACAAATCAATGAAATGCCAGGATAAACCTTGACGTATAATTTGTGCAGATTTACTTCGCATACCTGAAGATAGCGTCGGTGGAGTCTCAGGATCAAATTTCTCGTCATGTTTAATAACCAAAAGTTTTTCTTGCATTAATTGATCTTTTAAAGCTTCATTGAACCATTTAAGATCAGATAAACGGATAATTACCACTTGAGAACTGACTCGAAATCGTTCAGCAATTTGCCGAATGAGACTAACCCAAGCTTCGTAGCTTTCTGCGGGTGAGTAATCTGACTCAATTCTTTGTTTTGGAACTAGAAAGTTGCCTGCAAAACTATTGGCTCTCCACTCAAGTTTAGACCGATCATTTGAAGATTTTAAGTATGTAACTTCCTGCCCTTCAGAAGAGTCAAATAAAGCATGACAGTACTCATGAGCGGCAGAAAAATTTTGTCGGTATAAATCATCAAGATAGTTGATGAGAATACAGTGACCAGCGACCGGATGGTTAATATATAGTCCAGATATATTTTCATCTTCCAATTGACGTTTGAATATATGAATGCCTTGATTTCTGATTAACTCAAATATATTTTCTACTGGCTGTTGCCCTAAACCCAAACGTTCTCTCTCCAAAGAAGCTGCTTCTTCACCTTGTCTTTTGAAGTAGCTATGATTAAACGGATATTGTGCGTAATTAGGAATTTTTGTAGGCTGACGCTGAAATACTTCCCTTTCTAGGAAATCTTCGTACTCACAAAGCCGAACAAATTCCTGAATAGCAATGCGATCGCTTTTGGAAAGGGCAGCGTTGCGACGAAATATTTCTTGAACTTGGGACTCTGCTGATGGGTAGTCGCCTGTAACTAAGTACCTGAAGTCACGGCGGTACATCACAGATAACAACACCAACTGGTCGCCAGTAATTCTATTCCTGCCTTCTTCAATATCTAGATATTCCTGCAAACTTATTTGAAGACGCAATGCCGACTCTTGCGGAGTAATTGAAAGACTTTCTCGCGCATCCTTGAGCTTTCTGCCTAAAACTACATAATCAAATGCCATCGCTAATGAGAAAAACAGGAATCCAGTCCCATTATATTGGGAGCATTTCATTTATGCAAGTGAGTAATTATATAGTCATTTCAATTAAAGGTGAGATGCTCCCCTATTTCTAGCTCGGATTCACTCTTGCTAAAAATTCTACCAGACAAATAGAAAAAAAGGGAGGTCTAAGAACCCCCCTCAATAGTTAATAATTAGATGACAGCCAAATTAGTAGCGGCCGGCGTTGGGTTTATGAACAATAAAGCTCATGGTTTGACATTGTTTGATGTTGTCAAAAGCGATAACGCGGATGTAGCAATCAGAATACTCGGTGCGGCACTCGCGAACTTCATTAAGAACTTCTTGGGGGCCAGAAACAGAGAATAAAGGCAGTTTCCACATCGTCCAATGATAATCCGCGGGTTTGGGATCTTTTTCAAATTCCACAGCAGGAATATAACCCTGATCGATCATGTATTGAATTTGTTTAGCAATTTGTTGATCGGTGAGGGGGGGCAAGTAGGAGAGAGTTTCGTAACGCTTCTCTTTAGGTAAAGTTTTCATGGGTTTCTTGATTCCTTATGGGTTGGGTAGATCATCAACATCGAGATTTAATTCCGATGTCTCTGGTTGACTTATAGCAGTACGGGTGAGACGTTCCAAAAGTTGCCGACGATGTTCGGTATTGTCATTAATAATTCCCGTTTTTACCATCTCTGGCAAGAACTCTAAAACCTGTTCGGCTAGATGTTCTCTTACCGTCATGATCCGCAAAACTAACTCTTTATTCTCAGTCATTAACCCCGCAATATAGGCCTCGCCATCCTGAATGGAATGGCTAGAAGTATAGTGACTCAGCCAAATAGCCAAAGTCGGATTAGTTTCTGACAATTGATCGATAATCGTGCGAACCGCTTGGTAAGTTAGGTAACTTTGTAAGACTTTCGCGGTATCTTGAACAACTTTTTTCGGATACATTTTATACAGTTTTCAGTTATTGGCTAGACAGTTATCAGTGTTGAAATTCTAGCGACTGCTTGCCGATTTTGGGCAAGTCCCCGGCATTATTTTGCACCGATAACTGCTAACAACCTTCTGAAGGGCTGTATTAGAGGGTATCCATAGCCTCGAACTCGAATTTGATTTCTTTCCAGAGTTCGCAAGCGGCAGCCAGTTCAGGACTCCAACGGCAAGCTTCCCGGATAACGTCGTTACCTTCGCGGGCCAAGGAGCGTCCTTCGTTACGAGCTTGGATACAAGCTTCCAGAGCCACACGGTTAGCGGTGGCACCAGGTGCGTTACCCCAGGGGTGGCCGAGGGTTCCACCACCGAACTGTAAGCAGGAATCGTCACCGAAGATTTCCACCAGCGCGGGCATATGCCAAACGTGGATACCACCAGAAGCAACCGGCATTACCCCGGGTAAGGAAGCGTAGTCTTGGGTGAAGAAAATACCACGAGCGCGATCTTCTTCTACATAGTCTTCACGCATCAGGTCAACAAAACCCATCGTGATTCCGCGTTCACCTTCAAGTTTACCGACAACGGTTCCCGAGTGCAGGTGATCACCACCAGAGAGACGTAAGCACTTAGCTAAAACGCGGAAGTGGATACCATGATTTTTCTGACGGTCGATAACCGCGTGCATTGCCCGGTGAATGTGGAGCAGTAACCCTTTGTCGCGGCAGAATTTAGCCAGGGTGGTGTTAGCGGTGAAACCACCGGTGAGGTAGTCGTGCATGATGATGGGGGTTTTGATTTCGGCAGCGAATTCAGCCCGTTGCATCATCTGCTCGCAGGTAGGAGCAGTTACGTTGAGGTAATGTCCTTTAACTTCGTTGGTTTCTGCTTGGGATTTAACGATCGCCTCTTGTACGAAAAGGAAACGATCGCGCCAACGCATGAAGGGTTGAGAGTTAATATTTTCGTCGTCTTTGGTGAAGTCTAAACCACCGCGAAGACATTCATAAACGGCACGACCGTAGTTTTTAGCGGAAAGGCCGAGTTTGGGTTTGATGGTGCAACCGAGTAAGGGGCGACCGTATTTGTTTAATTTGTCCCGTTCAACGGTGATACCGTGGGGAGGACCTTGGAAGGTTTTGATTAAAGCGACGGGGAAACGGATATCTTCTAAACGGAGACCGCGTAGAGCTTTGAAACCGAAAACGTTACCAACGATCGAGGTGAGGATGTTGGTGACGGAACCTTCTTCAAATAGATCTAAAGGATAGGCAACGAAACAGAAGAACTGGTTATCTTCGTTGGGTACGGGTTCGATATCATAACAACGGCCTTTATAGCGATCGAGGTCGGTTAAGTTATCGGTCCAAACGGTGGTCCAGGTACCTGTGGAAGATTCCGCCGCTACCGCCGCACCTGCTTCTTCAGGAGGAACTCCTGGTTGGGGTGTTACCCGGAAGCAAGCTAGTAGATCGGTATCTTTGGGGGTGTAGTCGGGGGTGTAGTAGGTCAGGCGGTAGTCTTTTACGCCGGCCTGGAAACCTTTGGATTTGGCTTGCACCATTGGGATTATTCCTCCATAAACTGCATGATTAGTCGCACCTGTAAAATCTCGCCGTCAACCGACATAGATTTTTCTTAAGCTCCTGTCCCCTGCTGCTAGGAGCGAAGTTAGGGAGCAATTTTCACTAATGTTTTTTTCAACTGATCATCTTAACACGAACTTTACCCTATTCTGATCATTTTTTTTCTCTATCCCTAAAATTTTGATTGTTTTTTTTTCTCGGGGGGATTAGTTTCTTTAATCTGTCGTCATCTAACTTTGACAATCTCTACAAAAACACAAAAAAATCAACAAAAATTTACCTGATTGACACGCAGAAACTTCTGCTCATCAGGCTTTGAGCGATTAAAGCTAATCCTTAATTGAGGAAGATTATCAATAATTACAACCTCAAAAAATGTCGGCAATCGCTAAAGATGAATTAGATTTCTAAGCAATTATACCCAGTACCTAGAGGACAGTTAGACAGCAGTGAACTCTAGATAAATTAGGTCTAATTACTCAGTAATTATTGTTGAGATTTTTGGCTTGTGAACGATTATTTTCCCCTTCAAGAATTATGGTTATTGTTGCCATTAAAACGATGACGTTCTGGAAATAGCGTGACCAATAACTGATTGATATAGACCTTTCCGACCACCGATGCTTGATTCGGTCGGTTAGTAGTAGATGCTTGTTCTCTGGTTTCCGTAGGACCTGCCTCGGCCACCATTTCCTCGCCATCCCAAGGACTGGCCACGGTTTCGGAGACCACTTCCTCCACTGACGGCACTGGGGACACTTGACTGACTACGGGTTGCGGTTCCGGTAAAGGGGGTCTTTCCGGTTCCGATGGGGTCGCTGACACCTCGATGGTAATTTGACGGGAAGTATCTCCGATCAGGGAACCGGACGGCACGATCGACATCGCTGCCACAGAAGCATTAAAAATCGTTGTGGTTGACCCGATACAGGCATTTTCACCGATTTCACCCCGACCGACGACGAGAACACCTGTACCTAAAATTGCTCCCGCACCGATAGCAATAACACCCTGATAGGCGGTTAAAATTGTTCCCATACCCAGGCAAGCACCCGCACCGATAATTATTTGGCTATTGGGGGCTGCTCGGAGAATCACCCCCGGAGCCACGATCGCACTCTCATCAATGGTTACATCACCATTGACATAGAATTCCGAGCGGCTAATAGGTTGAACGGGGGGTAAGGACATAATTGACAGTTATTCAGTGATCAGTGATCAGTGAGCGGGGGTTAGGGGGTAGGGGTTAGAGTTTCCGGTATTTTTCCCGGTCTGCCAACACCTAACACCTATCTCCCTTCACCGATCGCCGAGTCCTGAAATTAAGGGCGTTGAATAATCGATTCGAGAACACGACGTTTCGCTTGGGAGTCAATCCCGATCAGACGAACGTATTCCCCTTGATGGTCGCGCAGACAGGTTTCTAAAGCGGCCACCACATCGGATTCGCGACTGCTCTCGATCGGGGTGCAGCTTTGCCAAGAACTGGTTTTAAAACGACGTTTATCCGCGTGTTCGGCCCCGATTTTGTGACCTTGGTTCAATAAAGAGCGAATTTGAGTGATCGTTTCTGCGGTTAAGGTACTGGTTAAAGTGGCAGTACCGCCGCCAGAAGAACCAGAAGCATAGCTTTTGAAACTCGGTTCAGCAACGGTGGCGGTTTTACTGCTGCCATTACTACTCACCGAACCATCGGGACGCTGAATCACCGTTTCTAAAACCCGTTTTTTGGCCTTAGCATCGATACCCAGTAAGCGGACGTATTCGCCGCTATGTTCCCGTAAACAATCTTCCAAAGCAGTAATTACATCGGATTCGCGATTGCTTTCGATCGGGGCGCAACTCTGCCAAGAACTGGTTTTAAACCGGCGTTTATCCGCGTGTTCGGTGCCGATTTTGTAGCCTTGGGCGAGCAGGGAACGAATTTGAGCGATCGTTTCTCCACTTAAGCTACCACTGCTGCTATGACTGGCTCCGTTACTAGCGGGGGCGCTGTAGCTGCTGGCTTTGCCGCTGCCGTTACTAGCGGGGGCGCTCCCGGGGCGGTGAATAATCATTTCGACGACGCGTTTTTTCGCTTGCGGGTCGATCCCGATCAGGCGGACATACTCATCGCTATTTTCAGTCACGATCGCTTCAATATCGCGAATGATGCCCGCTTCGCTCTTGGTTTCGATCGCCGGTCCGGTTAACCAAGAACTGGTTTTAAACCGGCGTTTATCCGCGTGTTCGGTGGCGATTTTCAGTCCTTGGGCCAGCAGGGAACGCACTTGTACCGACAGGTCGGAATGGCCGTTACCGTTGCCATGACCGCCGTGGACGGCGGTGGTGGTGCGGGCCGGTTCTCCCGGGGTGTCTTCGGGGCGTTGGATAATCATTTCCAGTATGCGCCGTTTAGCGGCGGGATCGACTCCGATCAGGCGGACGTATTCGCCTTGCAGGTCTCTCAGGGATGCTTCTAGGGATTGGGATACCTGTTCTTCGCGGCCACCGTCGATAAAGCCGGCACTTAACCAAGAACTGGTTTTAAAGCGGCGTTTGTCAGCGTATTCGATGCCGATCTTGTAGCCTTGGGAGAGGAGGGAGCGAACCTGCGCTCGAATGTTTGTATTTAAACTCATAGGTGTCACCGAATTTCTATATAGCGTCTCATTAGCGATGTTTATAGCGGCTGCTGGTGCAGGAGTCGCTGGGCTGTGGGCTTTGACCGGGACGCTGGGGGCGAGGTCGATATCGACAATGTGACGGGTGAAGGCTCGATCGATTTCTGTGACATCGGGTAAGCGATCAGCCTGCTGTTGGCTGGTGATCACGGAACCGGATGGCACGAATTTACCGGCGGGGATTTCCACGTCTTGAACGAGGGCGTGCATCATGACGATGCAATCGGCCCCGATGCGGGCATTAAAGACGGTGGAGCGAAAACCGATAAAACAGCGATCGCCCACATAGGCTGGCCCGTGAATGAGTGCCATGTGGGTGATGCAGCTGCCCCGGCCGATCCACACCGAATATTCTCGGCCGTCATCTCCCACCACACGGCTTTTTTCTAAACCGTGGATGATTGCCCCGTCCTGAATTTTGCTGTCGTCGCCAATGTGAAAGGGGGTTCCTTCATCGGCGCGGATGGAAGTCCCCGGAGCGATCACCACTCGCGCCCCGATCTCGATAGCGCCACTGAGGTTAGAGAAGGTGTGGACTTTGGCACTTTCGTCTATGCGCGTTTCCTCTGGGGATTTGGTCCGCTTTTTCGGACTAGCCGCCGTTGTGCGGACGACCATAGTTAGTCTTCCTCCATACTGAATTTGGCTGGCTGGTTGTTAATTAACTGTGTTTGGGTTCTATCGATGTTTAACCGGATTGACGAAATTCGTCTCTCTTGCTGTAGAGGGTGCGATTTTCTACGGTTATAGTGTCAATAATCCCCACCACCATCGCGTCAAGGGGGCGATTGTTCTGTCCGTCTTCGATACGGGCGGCTCCTCCCCGGGACACTAGCACCCATTCATTAATCCCCGCTCCGACAATATCACCCGCTACTTCATATTTAGGCAAAAGTTGCCCTTGGGCGTCGATGAATTGCAAAAGCAGAAGTTTCACTCCCGTCATACTGCGCGGTTTCAGGGTGCTAACGACGGTTCCGCAAACTTTGGCAATTTGCATGGAATTTGTTTACACTAAAAGTTAGTTGCGCTCTAGATTCGTCTTAAAGGTTGTGGGTTAACACTTTCACGAAACTGTTCCACGGCTTCTGTATAACGCATGGGAAGAACGTATTCGAGGTTTTCGTGGGGACGGGCGATGATGTGGGTCGAGAGGACTTGACCACCTTTAACACGATTAGATGCCGCTTCTGTCCCCGCCGATACGGAGGCCTGTACTTCCGAAACGTCTCCCCGGACGATGACGGTGACGCGACCACTACCAATTTTTTCGTAACCTACTAGGGTTACGCGGGCGGCTTTCACCATGGCATCAGCCGCCTCGACGACGGCTGGGAAACCCAAGGTTTCCACCATGCCCACTGCAATTGACATAATATTTTTGTCTCCTAATGGTTGGCTTTCTTCGACTCTATAGATGCTGACCCCGATCAACGGTGTTTAATAGCTGCGGAATTGCTCTACTTCTTCGGTGTAGCGAATGGGCAGCACGTATTCGAGGTTTTCGTGGGGACGAGCGATGATATGGGTAGATAGCACTTGTCCTCCGTTAACCCGGTTGGCGTTTTCCACTCCAGCGGCTACAGAAGCTTGCACTTCTGAAACGTCTCCCCGGACAATGACAGTGACGCGACCACTACCGATCTTTTCGTAACCCACTAGAGTCACCCTGGCGGCCTTGACCATGGCATCGGCCGCTTCCACAACGGCGGGAAATCCTAGGGTTTCAATCATTCCTACTGCAATTGGCATTTTTTTGTTCCTCGCTTGTCAAGCCAAACTAAACTATTAATTTCGTTAGCGTTATCAACTTTGTTTCAGTCAAATTCTTTCCTTGTTACTTTTCCTGCTCTAGCTTTGGTGGCAGTCGGGATCGTGGCAAGGTGGGGGTAAGACCATCCTAAATTTTATCTCGATCGTGACCGTTTTCATCCACTAATTTTATTTTCTAGGGCTGGTTGGTAAAAATTTGACGAGTCAGGCAAAATTATCAACCTAAAAAAAGCATAGGAAACTATGACACCTTTGACAATATAAAACATTATGATTATTTCTCATCTTCAGGTTAATGAAAGTTAATCATTCCTTTACTTCGCTCATCAGCCTCAGCAATTCTCAGGACATTGACAGCTAAAACCTTTGCTATGACTGCATTTGCGCTTTAACTTTTCTCTTGGCAGCTCAATTGTCTCTGCTGGATTTACTGGCAGATAAAAGCCTATTTTTCCCTGATTTCGGCTTTTTTATAATTTTTTTATACTATATACGGCTGGGGTTGGGTAGAGGGGTGAGGGGAGTGGGAATTATAAATTATGAATTATGAATTATGAATTGGGAGCATTCCACTTTTGCCATAAGCAATTATACTTAGATGCGAAATGCTTAGATGGCAAGCTTTTTCGGTAGTTCTGGGAATTATAAATTATGAATTATGAATTATGAATTGGGAGCATTCCACTTTTGCCATAAGCAATTATACTTAGATGCGAAATGCTTAGTGGGCTGCTCCCTTATGAATTGGGGAGACGGGTAGCCTTTTTCAGTGATCAGTAATCAGTGAAGCGAAAACTCACCTCTAATCACTGGTAACTGATCACCGATCACTGACTCTAGCGATCGATCTCGCCTTCGTAGGGTTGGACACCGATCGAGGGATAATTATCGTGGTTAGGGCTGAAAACTTCTAAGACTGCATGAGCTAACTTTTGGAAAAAGTCGGGACTCTCGTGCAAGGATTTAAGTGCCGCTTCTAATTCCGGACGGGAGAAATCGAAGCCTTGGGAGCGAGCTATCTCTAGTAATTGCTGAGGATCTTGGGTTGAACGCATTTTTTGACCTAATTCTTCGTTTTTGGCGGCTAAGGCGAAGAAATCGAACACTTGATTTTTAGACATATAAATACTTTTCCTTTGATGATTAAAGGTTTGGCCTCGGCGGCGTGGAGGTTAAACTGCCTAGTTATGGTTTATTTTTATCCTACCAGTCAGGAGATATCCTCAAAGCAAAAGTTTCGTTTTTATTTGCTTGTATGGCTGAGTATGCTTTTTCTGGGGTGTGGGCTTCGGCCGTGAGCTCAGCCGAACGGGTGTGGGGTGTGGGGTGTGGGGTGTGGGGACAATAAATAAAAATAATCTCCTGACTCCTGACTCCTGACTCCTGACTCCTGACTCCTGAATCCTGCCGACCGCCGACCGCTTCTTTCAAGTCAGAGAATAAATAGCCTAAAATAGAAACCTGCACTCTTGTTTCTGTAGCCAGCATCATGAATAAGTCCCCACGTCGTTACCATATCACCACCTTTGGTTGTCAGATGAATAAAGCTGACTCCGAACGCATGGCGGGTATTTTAGAAGATTTGGGGTTTCAATGGTCTGAGGATGCCAACGAAGCCGATTTAATCCTCTACAATACCTGTACAATTCGCGATAATGCCGAACAGAAGGTTTATTCCTATCTCGGCAGACAGGCTAAACGCAAACAAACTCAACCCGACCTTACTCTAATTGTCGCTGGCTGCGTGGCTCAACAGGAAGGGGAACAATTATTAAGACGGGTTCCCGAAGTGGATTTAATTATCGGTCCCCAACACGCAAACCGCTTGGGAGACTTATTACAACAAGTTTTTGACGGTTCCCAGGTGGTGGCTACCGAACCCATCCACATCATGGAAGATATCACCAAACCGCGCCGGGATAGTAGTATTACCGCTTGGGTGAACGTCATCTATGGTTGTAATGAACGCTGTACCTATTGTGTGGTTCCGGGGGTGCGCGGGGTGGAACAATCGCGCACTCCTGCGGCAATTCGAGCAGAAATGGCACAATTAGGACAACAGGGGTATAAAGAAATCACCCTTTTAGGTCAAAATATCGATGCCTACGGACGGGATTTACCCGGAGTGACGGCAAGCGGCCGACATCTGCACAATTTCACCGATTTACTCTACTACGTTCACGATGTGGCCGGCATTGAACGTCTCCGTTTTGCCACCAGTCACCCCCGCTATTTTACCGAACGTTTGATTAAAGCTTGTCAGGAATTACCTAAAGTTTGTGAACATTTTCATATCCCTTTTCAATCGGGGGATAATGATATCCTCAAGACCATGAAACGGGGCTATACTCAGGAAAAATACCGACAAATTATTGCTAATATTCGCGATTTAATGCCGGATGCTGCCATTAGTGCCGATGCGATTGTCGGATTCCCCGGAGAAACAGAGGCACAGTTCGAGAATACTTTAAAATTAGTCGATGAGATTGGTTTTGATCAATTAAATACGGCGGCCTATTCTCCCCGTCCCGGTACTCCTGCCGCTATTTGGGATGATCAATTAAGTGAGCAGGTAAAAAGCGATCGCTTACAAAGATTAAATCATTTAGTGGCCACAAAAGCCGCTGAACGTTCCCAAAGATATTTAGGCAGAATTGAGGAAATTTTAGTGGAAGACGTTAACCCTAAAGATGCTGGTCAAGTTATGGGAAGAACTAGAGGCAATCGCTTAACTTTCTTTACGGGAAATATTGAGGAATTGCGCGGCACATTTGTTAAGGTTAAAATTACCGAAGTCCGTCCCTTTAGTTTGACGGGAGTGATCTTTTAAGTAGTGGTGCAAAACTAATTTCTTGGTTAGGAGAGGCAATAGGCAATAGGCTTCGGCCGTGAGCTCAGCCGAACGGCAAAAGGTAGTTAAATATGTGTAACTAATTTTGCTTAGGTACTTAATAGTTCACAGTGACCCCTCTTATTCAGGGGGATCCCCCCGCCTATCGGCACCCCCCTTATCAAGGGGGGCAGGGGGGATCAAAGGCAAAATCTATCTTCAATTTAATTATAACTAATTACTTACTTTATGGATATTATCGCTATTTTGCAGCAAGATTATCAAAGATTTCCCCTCGATCAAACCTATGATATTTATGCTGATAACGTTTATTTTCAAGACCCTCTCAATCAATTTCGGGGGATTAAACGCTATCGGGAAATGATTGGTTTTATGAGTCAATGGTTCCAAGCTATCAAGATGGATGTCCACGCAATTGAACAGCAGGGAAATATTATTAATACCCGTTGGACATTGCACTGGACAACCCCTTTACCTTGGCGGCCTCGCATCGCTATTTCTGGACGCAGCGAATTAACTCTCGATGACAATAATCTGATTATTTCTCATATCGATTATTGGGATTGTTCGCGCTGGAATGTGCTGCGTCAGCATTTACCTTTTCCCGGTTCTTAACTAGATTTTTTAACCAGAAAATGCCGACCAACGAGCGCTCGTTTGCTTGACAAAATCCTGTAAAAATGCTAGGCGTTGATTTTGTTCCCAGACCTGTTTAACTTTATTCTGCAAACTCGTCCAATTCCAATCATTATTCAGTTGCTCGTTAATTTCCTGTTCTTGGAAATATTCAACTAAACTTAAACCTGCTAAACGAGTTAGATAGGCTGCTCCAATTCCCTGCACTGTACCACCGGCAATATAAGTAATCGCATTTCCCTTGAGAATCGTTCCCAATGCCTGGGTTGTCACCTCTACCATGCCCAATTGTACCATCATTTTACCCAGGGTAGTCATGGCTGTTTTTGCTTGTTCGAGGGACATTTTTTGTTGATAAATTGCCCCTAAATCCACTAACATTTGAGCGTTAGTGGCTGCCGCTAAAACTAAATCTAGGGCTGCGAGAGGATTAGCAAAAGTGGCAGTAGCGGCTATCCATTGGTATTGTTCGATAACAGGTAAAGCCTTTTTGCGTCGGGATTGATTAAGTAATTGTTTGGTTTCCTTGGCTAATTCTAGCGCTTGTCTCCAGATAGTTCCAAGAACTAATTCGGACTTTTCTTGTTCGATAATTTGTCGGAGATAATTATCTAGATTATCAATAACAATAGCTTGGGGTTCCGTCCATTCCTTGATTTCTCCATTGCTTTGATGTTGACGAACTTTTAGGGGTTCAGGGGCAGCAGCTATGGCTAAAATATGATGAGCGGGAATAGTTTCTTTTAGTCTTTGTTTCAGGGAAAGAAGTATTTCTTCTCTGGTTTCGGCAGGTAAACGATCCTGTTTATTCAGTAACAGGATAACACGCTGGTGCATTCGATCGAATTGCTGGAGGATTTGCCATTCGGAATCGCTTAAATCCCCATTGATCAGATACAAAACTAAGTCGGCTGCCAGGGACTTTTTCTGGTTAGCGGTGGAGTCGAAAGTTAGAAGCGGTTCCGTTTCCAGAAAAGCGATAGATTCCCCAAAGTTGCCGCTTTCTAGTAGTTTTTTTAAGGCAGTTTTACCAGTTTTTCTCGCACCGGTAATGGCAATTTTCAGGTCTTGGCGACTAAATTCTTGATTTAATTGGGTTAAACTGGTTTTGAGAGGGGTTAAGTCTTGATTAGGGTCTTCTTTGGCCAGATAATTAATTATCTTCTCGGCTTTGCTAATCGCTTGTTTAACCTTTTCTAGACTCAGGGGAGTGGGATGGGAAAAATCGATTTTCGTGTTGGGTTTTTGCCAAAACCAGATACCAGCACCAAGAGCAATCACACCGAAAATACCCCATGAACCGATTTCGCTCAGTGTACTATTGAGAGTTTCCCCCAGGGTGAAAGCGATGGTAATGCCTATCCCCGTCACTAAAATCGGTTTACCCAATCTTACCGTCATTTTTCCTCATCCTCGCCAACTGCTGTGATTATTCTAGCTTTTTTGTGCTGGATTTCATCCCAAACTCAACTTTTTAGCCGACAATTCCTCGCAGGTGTCCCGGCCGCTCTTGCCTAAAAGGCCCCAGATATGTCATAATGATCGATTGCGTGTAAATTTACCCGATCCCCTGTTGTTATGGCTAGTAAAAAAGGCGTTCGCCTGATCATCACTGTAGAATGCACGGAATGCCGCAGTAATCCCGATAAGCGTACCCCCGGCGTTTCTCGCTACACCACCAGCAAAAACCGTCGCAATACCACCGGCAGACTGGAAATCAAGAAATACTGTCCCCACTGCAATAAGCACACCGTCCACAAGGAAATTAAGTAAGCACACTTTAGTTAAAAAGTCAAGCAATCTTTACAAATCTATGAGCTACTATCGTAAACGTCTCTCCCCCATCTCCCCCAGTCAACCGATTGACTACAAAGATACCGAACTCCTCCGCAAATTCATCACCGAACGCGGCAAACTTCTACCTAGACGCATCACCGGTTTAACTTCTAAACAACAGCGAGATTTAACGGAAGCGGTGAAACGCGCCCGTTTAATGGCTTTATTGCCTTTTGTCAACCAAGAAGCCTAAATTCAGTGATCAGTAATCAGTAATCAGTGAACAGTGATCGCTGAAAATAACACATATAAGTAATAGGACAAAATTAACTTCTTGGTGAGGATAGGCACTCATGCACTTATGGAAGAGGTAGTTAGATATGTGTAATTAATTGTATCTAGCTACTTAACTTAAAACTTAAACCTGATCACTGATAAGCGATCTCAGTATATTGGGGTTGCTTTCTCGTTTTTGCAAAGAAATATATCGAAATCGGCAGCGGATAGGAAAATTCGTGCGAGAATCTTAAAAAATAATTAAATCGCCCTAGGAGTAGCCAACGATTTTGTGATTATCGATCCAAATCCACCAATTAGCACAATGGGAGGCTCTTATGGAAAAGCAGCCGTCAGAAATCGATACCGAGTTGGATGCACAGCTAAAAGAGGAGGATTCCGAGCAGTTTCTGCGTAGTATATTTAATTCCGTGCAAGCGTCGATTTTTGTGGTGGACGTGCTGGAAAATAGAGATTTTCGCTATGTGGGTGCAAACCCCGTTCATGAACGCTGGACAGGATTGCGCTCATCAGAGATTAAAGGCAAAACTCCCGAACAAATCCTTCCCCCCGATGATGCGCGTAGTGTGCGGCAACACTACAGTGATTGTGTGCGTTACGGAACGACTATTTCCTACGAACAGTATTTACCTTTTCAAAATATACCCTACTGGTGGCTAACAACTTTAACACCCCTACGGGATAACAATGCGCGCATCTATCGTTTAGTGGGAACCAGTACCAATATCACCGAACGCAAACAGGCTGAAGAAGCTTTAAGATTACAAGCAGAACGGGAACAACTACTGGGGGTAATGCAGGAAAGAATCCGGCAATCGTTGGATCTCGATCGCATTTTGCAAAGAACTGTTAAAGAAGTGCGACAATTTCTCAACTGCGATCGAGTGTTAATTTATCGTTTATTCCCCGATCATAGTGGCATGATTGTGGTGGAATCCCATACTGCGAGGATTAATTCTGTCTTAGGAAACAGGATCCAGGATCCCTGTTTTAATTTATCCCCAGAACGTCTGGAAAATTATCGTCGCGGGAGAATTCAGGTTATTGAAAATGTCCATAATTCGGGACTTGATCCCTGTTATCGCAGCTTACTCACCTCTTTGCAAGTACAGGCTAACCTGGTGGTGCCAATTATCTGCGATAACCAACTTTGGGGGTTACTAATTGCCCAAAATTGCCAAAAAACTCGCTCTTGGCAATCCCAAGAAATCGATCTGCTCAAACAATTAGCCATTCAAGTGGGAATTGCCATTCAACAAGCGGAACTGCACCAACGGGTAAAATGCTTGAATACTGCCTTAGAATCGGAGGTTCAGCAAAGAACCGCCGAATTGCAGATGACTTTGAAGTATGAAGCATTAATCGGACGGATTACCGAAAAAATTCGCGATAGTCTCGATGAAAATCATATTCTGCAAACCACCACTAGGGAATTAGTCCAGGTTTTACCCGTAGAAAGGGCCCAGATTGAGCTTTATGATCCCAGTCGCAGCAAAGCCACCATTGTCCACGAATATACCACTCAAGAGCTTATCTGTCAGGGAATTACCCGTCAAATTAGCGATTTTCCCGAAATCTATCAACCGCTGCTGCACAAACAAATTTTACAATTTGTTGATCGTCTTCCCCTTGACAATCCGCAAATCTGTCGTGTTAACCGTTGCGCTTGTGCTATCTTTGACGATCAGGGCTTTTTGGGCAATCTTTGGCTAATTCGACCAGCTAATCAGATTTTTAACTCCTTAGAAACTAATTTGATTCAACATATTGCCACCGAATGTGCGATCGCTATTCGACAAGCGCGACTCTACGAATCTTCCCAAGCACAAGTGAGGGAATTAGAAAAACTGGAAAGATTAAAAAGCGAATTCCTGAAAACCCTTTCCCATGAACTGCGAACCCCGATTACCAGCATTCGTCTAGCGGTGGAAACCCTAGAAAGTCTCCTAGAAGATCAAGGGATCGAGATCGATCCAGAGAATTCGATCGGTCAACTGTTGCAAATTCTTAACATTGAATCTCAGCGTCAGAGTAAGTTAGTTAATGATCTGTTGACTTTAACCTATCTGGATGCGGAAAGCGAACCCCCGGCGATCGAAGCGATCGACTTACTTTCTTGGCTACCCTTATTAGTGGAACCTTTTCGCACTCTCACCCGCGAGCGACAACAGCAGTTAATTTTAGATATCGATGGGGATATACCGGAGATTAACACCAGTCTGTGTCATATCGAGCGCATCATAGCGGAATTACTGACCAATGCTTCCAAATATACCCCAGAACAAGGAATAATTCGGGTAAATGTGAGGCGTGCGGACGAGCAAATATTAATTAGTGTGAGCAATTCAGGGGTAGAAATCGTCCCAGAGGAATTATCAAAAATATTCGCCCCTTTTTATCGCATTCCTAACCACGATCCCTGGCGCTACAGTGGTACTGGTTTAGGTTTAGCTTTGGTCGGCAAACTGATTAAACCCCTGAATGCTACCATCGATGTCACCAGTGCCAACGCTGTCACCACTTTTACCCTCACCCTGCCAATCTAGTCGAGCAGAAAACTTTTTAGAAAAAAACCTTGCAATTATTTCGAGGGCGTGCTATATTGAGAAAGGACTGAAAAACGCCGAGATAGCTCAGTTGGTAGAGCAGAGGACTGAAAATCCTCGTGTCCGCGGTTCAAATCCGCGTCTTGGCATCGGAAAAACAATAAAATCTGCCCTGTATTTACTTTCTAGTCTGCTAGGTTTTGTAAATGCAAGAATAGGCGGTGAGAATGCGTCTTAGCTTATCAGTGATGATACGGGCTGCCTATCTTCGCTCGGATTTGGATATTCAGTTCACTGATTACTGATCACTGAAAAGTCTCCCCAACCAGCAATTACTTTTTGATTTTGGGCTTGACGTAAGCGGTCACGGATTAAGATAATCTAACAAGTATGTACGACAATGAAATCCTAGACTCTAGCAACTCCTTAAATAATCCTCTCGATGGGAGCGATCCGGATCAAGCAGCGGAAATCCCCCCCGATCCCGAGGAAATGCTTTCATTGCTTACTTCTGCTCATGTCAGCGAGAGGATGATCGCGGCCCGCGCCTTTTGTGAATTGCGTGACGAAAGAGCGATCGCCCCGTTACTAGAAATGTTAAGCGATGTCTGTCCCCTAGTGCGTGTCAGTGTCGCCTATGCTTTGGGACGAAATCCCAGTCTTAGCGCCGTGGAGCCTTTAATCGATTTACTGGCCAGAGATTGGAATGGTTACGTCAGAAAAGGGGTAGTTTGGGCCCTGGGTAACTGTGGCGATCGCAGGGCGATCGAGCCTTTGGTTCATGCTCTTAAAACTGATATTTCGGCGGTGCGATTATGGGCTGCCAGTAGTTTGGCTCAGATTGCCAAGGTCAATTATGAAGATATCATCACCGTGTTGCCACCTTTAATTGAAGGATTGCGCCGAGATTTAATTGCAGCGGTGCGGAGTAATTGCGCCTGGTCGATCGGTCAATTATGCCGAGAATTGCCCTTCAATGTGATTTATGCCACGGCGATCGATGCTTTGATCGAGGCCTTGGTGGAAGATGAGGATTTAGGTGTCAAGGAAGATGCGAGAGGTGCTTTATTAAAAGTGGGCGACCCGAGAGGATTACAATTGATCGAGGAATTAGAGCTTGAAGGAATTATCTAAACCGCTAATTTTGGGCGTTACAGGGGCATCAGGGCTGATTTATGCTGTCCGTACTCTCAAATATCTACTTTTAGCCGACTACACGATCGATCTAGTGGCCTCCAGATCAGCTTACACTGTCTGGCAAGCGGAAGATAATATTCGGATGCCGCCAGAACCGGAGCTGCAAGAACAATTTTGGCGCAGTCAATGCGGGGTGATGGAAGGGGGAAAATTACGCTGTCATCGTTGGGGTGATGTGGGGGCAACGATCGCCAGTGGTTCCTATCGCACCCTTGGTATGGTAATTATTCCCTGTAGCATGAGTACAGTGGCCAAATTAGCGGGGGGGTTAAGTTCCGATTTGCTAGAAAGGGCGGCGGATGTGCAGATTAAGGAGGGCAGAAAATTGGTTTTAGTGCCGCGAGAAACCCCTTTTAGTTTAATTCATCTGCGTAATTTAACCACTTTAGCCGAGGCGGGCGTTAGAATCGTGCCAGCAATACCGGCATGGTATCACCATCCCCAATCGATCGAGGATTTAGTCGATTTTGTCATCGCTCGTACTCTCGATCAGTTAGATATCGATTGTGTGACAATTAATCGCTGGCAAGGACATTAACAGTTATCAGTTATCAGTTATCAGTTATCAGTTATCAGATGTAAGTTTTAAGTTAATTAGTTAGTTAGTTATCTTTATCTTTATACCTGTTTACTGTTTACTGATCACTGTTTACTGATCACTGTTTACTGATCACTGAGTCAAGGGAGGTAAAAATGGGCTGGATTATGGTCTTATTTGCAATCGCTGTAGGCGGATTACTGATCTGGCAGAATCTGGGGGTGATCACTTTGGTCTTTTTTGGCGGTATTATGACGGTAAAACTGCCCCTAGCGGTCTGGGTGTTACTTTTCACCTTGGCGGGAATTATCAGTGGTTTAACCCTGCAATTTCTCTATAGTTTTGGTCGTCCTTTGGCTGCCCCAAAAGCTTCCCCTCGTATAGGAAATAATCCTACAGTCCCACCGCCATCTCCCCGACCTACCTATATTCAAGATTCTGCTCCGTCTCCACCCCTTCGACGTAGCTCAGGGCAAGCGAGTAACGATTGGGAAAGAGATAGCGGTGATGATTGGAATTTTGATACACCCCCCCTTCGACGTAGCTCAGGGCAAGCCGAAAAACCGACGATCATTCAGGAGCGGGAAGATTTCTCGTCTAGGCTTGCCGATCAGGAAAGAGTTGATTTTGTCAAGCCACCAAGTGACAGTTCTCAAACTGGCTCGGTTTATTCCTATAGTTACCGCACGGCCAAACAGACTCGCGGGGAAAAGGCCGATCAAGTGTACGATGTCAATTATCGGATTATTACGCCCCCCGCCCAGGATCAAAACCAAGATCGGGAGGTAAACAAAGGGGATGAGGAAGAGTGGATTTAACTTTGACAGAGACAGAAACAGTGCTGATCGGCTAAAAATTGCTAAAAAGACGGTAAAAAAAGGCTAAAAAACTTAACAATGCCCAAAAAAGCTAATTGGGGCTTGCTCAATAAATCTAAAAACCTTGTTGGGTAAGACTTTTAGACTTTTTGGAAACCAAAAAGTACCAGCTCTGGGAGTGATCGGGTGGAAAATTCAGGTACTTTTTCCCTGAAAATTAGGTAATTGACCAGATGAAAATCGCTAAAACCCTACACCCTACACCCTACACCCGTTCGGCTGAGCTCACGGCCGAAGCCCACACCCCACACCCGTTCGGCTGAGCTCACGGCCGAAGCCCACACCCTGCCCCCACCGAAAAACTTTTTGCCGCAAACCCTAATTATGTCCCTTGTTGGCTCTCTGGTTCGTTAAAGAAAAATCTAGGCTAATCCGATAATAACCTACTTGCAAATCCTGCTAGGGGGGCTTTATCTGTTAAAATTTCTTGTCGTCGTGAAGTAAAGCGGGAAGAATATGCGAATTCTATTTGTGGGTGCCGAGGCCGCCCCAATTGCCAAAGTTGGGGGAATGGGAGACGTAATTGGGGCATTACCGAAAGTCTTGCGTCAGCTAGGTCATGATGTGCGGATTTTTCTACCCTACTACGGTTTTCTTGCGGAAAAAATGGACATCCCTTCCGAACCCATTTGGTCAGGATTCGCCATGTTTCAGGATTTTTCAGTCTATGAAACGGTTTTACCCGATACAGATATTCCTCTCTACCTCTTTGGTAATCTAGCTTTCTCTGGACGCAGTATCTACGGAGGCGAAGATGAGGCCTGGCGATTTACCCTATTTGCCAATGGTGCGGCGGAATTCGCCTGGAATTACTGGAAACCGCAAGTTATTCACTGTCATGATTGGCATACGGGCATGATTCCCGTCTGGATGCACCAAGACCCCGATATTAGCACCGTTTTTACGATCCATAATCTCGCCTACCAGGGTCCTTGGCGGGAGGCGTTAGAAAAAATGACTTGGTGTCCTTGGTATATGCAGGGCGATAATACTATGGCCGCGGCGGTTCAATTTGCCAATCGCGTCACGACTGTCTCTCCCACCTATGCCCGTCAAATACAGACCCCCATTTATGGCGAAAATTTAGAGGGATTATTGTCCTATATTTCCGGCAATCTGGTGGGGATTGTCAACGGCATCGATACGGAGGTGTATAACCCGGCTAAAGATGTTTATCTTAAGCAGAATTTTACCCCAGAAACCATCGAAAAACGTCTGGCTAATAAAATTGCCCTGCAAGAAGAAGTGGGGCTACAGGTCAGTAAAAGTGCCTTTGTCATGGCGATGGTGACGCGTTTGGTGGAACAAAAAGGTATTGATCTAGTGATGCAAATTTTAGATCGCTTTCTCACCTATACTGATGCACAATTGATTATTTTGGGTACAGGCGATCGCTATTATGAAACCCAACTGTGGGAGATGACTTCCCGTTTCCGGGGGCGAATGTCCCTGCATCTTCTCTATAGTGATGCTCTTTCCCGTCGCATCTATGGGGGGGCCGATGCTTTGTTAATGCCTTCCCGTTTTGAACCCTGTGGCATTTCCCAATTAATGGCCATGCGTTACGGTTGTATTCCCATGGTACGCCGCACCGGTGGTTTAGTCGATACGGTATCTTTCCACGACCCAATTCAGGAAAAAGGAACAGGATTTAGTTTCGATCGCTATGAACCTTTAGACCTGTTTACCTGTATGATCCGGACTTGGGAAAGTTTCCGTTATAAACAGGATTGGCAAAAACTACAGCAAAGGGCAATGACTCAAGATTTTAGTTGGTATAAATCCGCTTTGGAATATCTAAAAATCTACAAACAAATCACCGGACAATCGGAGCAATTATCCGATGAAGAAAAAGATAAATTTGTCGCCCTGACTAGCAGTTAAATCCTCCTTGATTAGGGGTGAAGATATATCACCCCTACTGGCTAGAAATTAATCGGTAACGGCATTGAGAAGAACTTCCGCTAGGGTCATATCTTCCATATCATCGATAGTAATCGTGTCAACGATATCGAATTTGGCCCCCGCCGATTCTAGTTGATCGTCTAAAGCTTTAAGAAATTCGGTTGCTTGTCGATCATGGCCTACTTGAATCAGAGAAATGGCTAATTCTTCATCCCTATCGAGTTTTCGAGAAGCTTCGATAATTTGACGCATCACCGCTTTGCGATCATCTGGTTCTCCGTCGGTAATCACCAGAATAGTTTCTCCGTTGGGTTTAGTTTTGCCAGCAGTTTTGCGCTGAAAATAATTATTGAGGGCATCTTGAAGAACAGCGGCTAGGTCTGTCCTCCCCATAGGTTCATTTTCTTGATAAATTTGTGTCACCTTATCGGAAGTAACATTATCATAGCGTCGGAAACGTCCGGAAAAAAGATAGATAGTGATGCCGTCGGGATCGAATTCCTCGCACTTTCTAGCCAAGGCGAGGGTGGATTCTTGGGCAATTTGCCAACGGGTTTTCTCGCTGGGTTTATCAGCAGTGGACATACTGCCACTTTTGTCAATAATCAGAGTATAATCTCTGTTTTCTACCATAGGGGCTATACCTCCAAGCAATTTGCGCTCGTCCTAGTCTAATAATTATTAAACTCTAGGATGGAAACTCTACCTCGATCGACTAGGGTTTTTTAACTATTGGGGGAAGGAGACAGCGTAATCAACAGCAGAAACTATCGCCAGAAAACCAGTCGGGCTAAAATGAAAAAAGTATGAAAATTATTTCCTTAGCCGATGAGTGATAGCAAATCGATCGCCTCAACCGAGAAAAAGCCAGATAATCCACCTTCTTGGAGTTTTTGGACGGTGTTTAGTTCCACCTTCCTAACCATATTTTTTGCTGAAATCGGCGATAAAACCCAATTAGCCACCCTTCTCATCAGCGCCGAATCTCAATCCCCCTGGGTGGTTTTTGCCGGGGCAGCCAGCGCTTTAATCGCTACCAGTTTCCTCGGTGTCCTGATCGGTTATTGGATTGCTCGTCGTCTTTCCCCCAAAACCTTAGATATCGGTGTCGCTATCCTTCTCCTTTTGATCACTGGTTTACTCATCGGCGATATTCTCTAAGCAATCAGTGATCAGTGTGACTGTTTACTGTTTACTGTTTACTGTTCACTGTTCACTGTTCACTGAAAAAAGCTTCCCATCTCCCTAGAATTTATGAATTGGCAATTATTCGGACTGACATTTATCACGGTTTTTTTGGCAGAAATAGGCGATAAAAGTCAATTAGTAGCGATCGCTCTCGGTGGCAGTTCCAAATCACCCAAAGCTGTCTTTTTTGGCTCAATTACCGCCTTAATCTGCACCAGTTTCTTAGGAGTCCTTGCGGGCGGCAGCATAGCGCAGTTATTCCCCGCTAAGATATTAAAAGCGATAGCGGCCATTGGTTTTGCGCTGCTTGCTGTCCGGCTGCTTTGGCCAGATTCGGATTGATAATTGGGTTTCCGGCAAAAAGCTTTTCGGTGGGGGCAGGGTGTGGGGTGTGGGGTGTGGGGTGTGGGGTGTGGGGTGTAGGGTGTGGGGTGTGGGCTTCGGCCGTGAGCTCAGCCGAACGGGTGTGGGGTGTGGGGTGTGGGCTTCGGCCGTGAGCTCAGCCGAACGGGTGTGGGGTGTGGGCTTCGGCCGTGAGCTCAGCCGAACGGGTGTAGGGTGTGGGGTGTAGGGTGTGGGGTATCGGAAGAATAAATAGAAATAATCTCCTATCTCCTGACTCCTGTCTCCCGACTCCTGCCTCCTGTCTCCCGGCTCCTGATAGCTAAAAAACTGAGGCAAATTCCAGAAAAATAATTAATTTTTCCTGAAAAAGTAGCTAAAACTACAAAAAATATCCAAAAAGTAGCGAAAATCACAAAAAATCTGCTAACCTAGCCGTAATATCACACAGATATTTGTAGAAGGATTCCCGAAAATCTCCTCAGCAAAAACATCCGTGTGAAGTAGCTAATATTGTCAGCGAGGTTAGTTCAAGATCATCATGTCAAATTTAGGACGACGTAAATTTCTCCTGTACGGTTCTGCCACTTTGGGAACCAGTATTCTGTTAAAAGCTTGCGGTGGACAAAACCAAACCCCCACGGCTAGTCCTAGCCCAGCTGCTAGTCCCGCCCCGGCTTCTGGAGAGACGATTAAGGTGGGTATTCTGCACTCCCTCAGTGGCACCATGGCCATCAGTGAGACCAGCGTAGTCGATGCGGAAAAACTGGCGATCGAGGAAATCAATGCCGCCGGCGGTGTTCTTGGTAAACAGATCGAGGCAGTGGTGGAAGATGGCGCTTCCGATTGGCCAACTTTTGCCGAAAAAGCCACCAAACTGATCGATCAGGACAAAGTTGTGACTGTCTTCGGTTGTTGGACTTCCGCCAGTCGTAAGGCGGTTTTACCCGTGTTTGAAGCCAAAAACCATATGCTCTGGTATCCTGTCCAGTACGAGGGTCAAGAGTGTTCTAGAAATATCTTCTACACTGGTGCTGCCCCCAACCAACAGATCGAGCCGGCAGTGACTTGGTTGCTGGAAAATAAAGGAAAAAAATTCTTCCTCGTCGGTTCCGACTACGTTTTTCCCCGCACCGCCAACACGATTATTAAAGAGCAGTTAAAGGCGAAAGGCGGCGAAACCGTGGGCGAAGACTACCTACCCCTAGGTAACACGGAAGTTACCCCGATTATCACCAAAATTAAGCAAGCTTTACCCGATGGTGGCGTTATTTTCAACACCCTCAACGGTGACAGTAACGTGGCTTTCTTTAAACAACTGCAAGCGGCCGGTTTAACTCCCGATAAATATCCGGTCATGTCGGTGAGTGTTGCTGAGGAAGAAGTTAAACAGATTGGTAAGGAATATCTCCTCGGTCAGTACGCTTGTTGGAACTATTTCCAAACCGTAGATACCCCCGCTAACAAGAAATTTGTTGCGGCTTTTCGAGCTAAATATGGTGAGGATCGCGTGACCAATGACCCCATGGAAGCGGCCTACATCATGGTCTATCTCTGGAAGCAAGCGGTAGAACAAGCGGCAACCGCCGATGATCTCGACAAAGTTCGCGCCGCGGCCGTGGGACAAAAATTCGATGCTCCCGAAGGACCGGTGGAAATGTTCCCCAATCATCATATCTCCAAAACCGTCCGCATTGGTCAGGTGAGAGATGATGGTCTATTTGACATCGTTTGGTCAACTCCGGGGGTAGTGGATCCGCAACCTTGGAACCAATTTGTCCCCGAAACTAAGGGCTTTGCCTGTGACTGGACGGATCCGGCTAAGGGCGGTAAGTTCAAAATGGAAAAATCCTAGTTTTAGGAATTTTTCCGGACAGTAACGAGAGTGAGGTGGGCATTACTGCTCACCCCACTTTTTAAAGATTAAAAATGCACGGGAATAACGAAAAGTGTCAGCATTATTGGAAGGATTGTTTAATGGTATTAGCATCGGTTCTGTGCTATTGCTGGCCGCTTTAGGACTAGCGATTGTCTTCGGACTGATGGGGGTGATTAATCTCGCTCACGGTGAGTTAATGATGTTAGGGGCCTACAGTACTTTTGTGGTGCAGAATGTCTTTAAAGGTTTCGGTTCTCCCCTCTTTGATACTTATGTTTTATTCGCCCTACCGATCGCTTTTTTAGTGTCGGGATTGGCGGGATTATTATTAGAAAGGGGGGTGATTAGGTTCCTCTATGGCAGACCCCTAGAAACGCTGCTGGCCACTTGGGGAGTCAGCTTAATCCTGCAGCAATTTGTCAGAAGTGTCAACGGGTTATTAGTAATTAGTTTAATAGTTTTCTGTCTGTTATTTTTCGGAGCGATGACGGTGTTAAGTCGTCGCCTAGATTGGGAGAGAATTCGCAATTTAGCTATTGGTATCACCCTGCCTTTATCCCTAGCTATCGCTGGATTATTAGGCTATCTTTTATCTTTTAATCCGGTTCTCGCTCGACCCTGGTTTAGTGCCAGAAACGTCGATGTCACGGCTCCTGCCTGGTTACGGGGAGGTTTACCTTTACCCAGTTTTCAAATGCCCTACACCCGTCTATTTATTATCATTTTAACTGCCCTTTGTTTGTTAGGGACTTATTGGTTTTTAAATAAATCTTCTTGGGGTTTACGCATTCGTGCCGTCACCCAAAATCGCCAGATGAGTGCCTGTTTAGGCATTCCGACAAATCAAGTGGATGCTTTGACTTTTGCCCTCGGTTCGGGATTAGCTGGAGTTGCCGGTTGTGCGATTAGTTTCTTGGGTTCCGTCGGTCCAAATGTGGGACAGAATTATATCGTTGATACCTTCATGGTGGTGGTGGTGGGGGGAGTGGGTAATCTCCTGGGAACTATTATCGCGGCTATGGCCATCGGTGTGGCTAATTATTTAATTGGTTCGGGAACTTTTGCTCTGATTTTTGGTTCCGTAGAAGCCCTAAAACCCCTAACGGATTTCTTCACCTTTTTCTCCACCACTAGCATGGCAAAAGTGATGATTTTTGCTTTAATTATTGCTTTCTTGCAATTCAAACCTGCGGGAATTTTTCCTCCTAAAGGACGTACTGCCGAGTTATAGATTATGATTACCGAAACCATCACTAGAAACGAATCCCGACAACGGGAAAAGAAAAAGTTAATCACGGAAATCGCTGTTATTGTGGGATTGGTGGTCATCTTTGCGGTGTTGCTGCCCTTAGCTTTGTCTGCCTTCCGCTTGCGTTTATTGGGGCGATTTCTTTCCCTGGCTATTGTCGCTTTGGGGATAGATTTAATCTGGGGTTATACGGGTTTATTAAGTCTTGGTCATGGCATCTTTTTTGCCCTCGGTGGTTACGCTTTGGCCATGTACCTAAATCTTCAGTTACCCCCCGGACAAATGCCCGAATTTTTTACTCTCTACGGGGTGACAGAATTACCTTTTATTTGGCAACCTTTTTATTCCCTACCTTTGACAATTCTAGCCCTAATTATCGTACCAGCGATCGTGGCAGGATTATTGGGTTATTTAATCTTCCGCAACCGCATTAAAGGGGTTTATTTCTCGATTTTGACCCAAGCGGCTTTACTGGTATTTTTTAACTTTTTTAACGGCCAACAAAAGTTAATTAACGGCACTAATGGCTTAAAAACCGATACCCAAACAATTTTCGGGTTGCTGGTGGGTTCCGATGCCGTTCAAGTGGCCTTTTATTTACTCACAATTGTCTGTTTACTGGCTATTTATCTCCTCTGTCGTTGGTTAACTACCGGCAGATTTGGGCGCTTGTTAGTCGCCATTCGCGATGATGAGGTGCGTGTCCGTTTTTCCGGTTATGATCCTACTTGGTTTAAGGTGTTAGTTTTTGCCATTTCTGGGGCGATTGCTGGTGTTGCCGGCGCTCTTTATACGGTGCAAACGGGAATTATCACTCCTAACTCTATGGATGTGGCTTTTTCCATTGAAATGGTGATTTGGGTGGCTGTGGGGGGACGTGCTACCCTTGTGGGGGCAGTTGTCGGTACTTTATTAGTACGCATGGCCCAAACTTTTTTAAGCGAACAATTTCCGGAAGTCTGGGTATTTTTCCAAGGGGCCCTATTCCTAATTGTGGTGACAGTGCTTCCCGATGGTCTTCTCGGTGGAATTAAACGTTTGCTGACTCATTTTGGTTTCCGCAAAACTTTAATCACCTATCCTAGTATTGAGGAAGCTCCGGAAGTGCAATTGGAAAGAGAAGAATTAGAGCATAAGTGACCTTATTCTGTTAGTATTCTCCGAGTCAGGAGTCGGTCGTCAGGAGTGGGTCGTCAGGAGTCAGGAGATTATTTTTATTTATTCTTCCCACACCCTACACCCTACACCCTGCTCCCCAATTCATAATTCATAATTCATAATTACCAATTCCCTCTTAGAAATTATGACTGGAAAAATCTTAGAAATCGAGAATCTTACCGTTAGTTTTGGGGGTTTTAAAGCTCTCAATAATCTTAATTTCAGTATGGATACGGGAGAATTGCGGGTGATTATCGGTCCCAATGGTGCGGGAAAAACCACTTTTTTAGATGTGATTACGGGGAAAGTGCAACCCACCATCGGACGGGTATTATTTAAAGGTCGAGATCTCCGCAAAATTCCTGAATATGCGATCGCTCGTTTAGGTATTGGTCGCAAATTTCAAACTCCTAGGGTATATTTAAATCTAACTGTCCGAGAAAATCTCGATTTAGTTAGTAATCGCAATAAAAATGTTTTCTCAACTCTTTTCGGTCGTCCTCCCCTAGAAGATAGCAGAAAAGTTATTGGTTTATTGGAAACTATCGGGTTAACTGCTAAAGCTGATTTATCCGCTTCTTTACTTTCCCACGGCGAAAAACAACGCTTAGAAATTGGTCAATTAGTGGCCCAGTCACCAGATTTACTGCTAGTAGATGAACCCGTAGCAGGATTAACCGATGAGGAAACGGAAAACGTGGGTAATTTGTTGTTAAATCTAGCGGAAAGTCATTCGATTATTGTCATTGAACACGATATGGAATTTGTCCGGCAAATTGCCCGCAAAGTCACGGTTTTACACCAAGGAACTGTTCTATGTGAGGGGAATATGGAGCAAATTCAAAATGATCCGAAAGTTATTGAAGTTTATCTAGGTTCCTCGGAAGAATAAAAAGTAAAATGATTAAAATTAGTTAAAAAGGGTTGACAATGTTACACATATCTGATCTCAATGTTTACTACGGAGAAAGTCATATTTTAAGAGATGTTGATCTTAACATTAATGCGGGAGAAATGGTCTGTTTAATCGGACGTAATGGCGTGGGTAAAACTACCCTATTAAAAACCTTGATGGGTATCTTAAAACCGCGAGCGGGAGCAATTAATTATGAGCAAGAAAACCTGATTAATAAAACCTCAGATCAAAGAGCCAGATTAGGACTGGGTTATGTGCCGCAGGGTAGGGATATTATTCCCCGTTTAACGGTAAAAGAGAATTTAATTCTCGGTTTAGAAGCTTTACCCACAAGGAGAAAAAATGCCACAATTCCCGAAGAAATCTTTGATTTATTTCCCGTTTTAAAAACCATGTTATCGCGGATGGGAGGGGATTTAAGCGGGGGACAACAACAGCAATTAGCCATCGCTCGCGCCTTAGTGGGGGAACCAAAATTATTAATTTTAGATGAACCCACGGAGGGAATTCAACCGTCAATTATCCTCGAAATTGAAGCGGCAGTGCGGCGTATTGTTGCCAGCAAAGGAATCGCCGTTTTATTAGTAGAACAACACCTGCATTTTGTCCGCCAAGCTGATCGATATTACGCCATGCAGAAAGGGGGAATTGTTGCTTCCGGTTTCACAAGTGAATTAAGTCAAGAAGTCATTCAGCGATTTTTGTCGGTTTAAACTTAACTTTTTCCTTGATAAGTAGGTAGGCGTTAAAAATTATCAGACACCCCCCTTATCAAGGGGGGATTAAGGGGGGATCGGCACCCCCCTTATCAAGGGATATCCCCCCGCCTATCGGCACCCCCCTTATCAAGGGATATCCCCCCGCCTATCGGCACCCCCCTTATCAAGGGGGGCAGGGGGGATCAAAGACAAAATCTATCTTCAATTTAATTATAACCACTTACTTATATGACTCAAATAGTCGTAATTGGTGGCGGGGCAGCGGGATTTTTTGGCGCAATTAAAGCGGCAGAATCTAACCCAAAAGCTGGCGTTACTATCCTAGAAGCGGCAAAAGAACCTCTGGCGAAAGTGCGGATTTCGGGAGGGGGACGCTGTAATGTCACCCATCATTGTTTTGACGTTTCCCAATTGGTTAATTATTATCCTCGCGGTGGCAAAGCACTACGGGGAGCTTTTAGTCGTTTTCAACCCCAAGATACTATTAAATGGTTTGAATTGCGAGGGGTAAAACTCAAAACAGAAGCGGATGGACGAATGTTTCCCAGCACCGATAATTCTGAAACTATTGTTAATTGTCTGCGGGAAAGTGCGACTTTTGCTGGGGTTAATTTAAGGCTAAATTCCCCAGTTAAATCGGTTAAAAAACAGGAAGAAAGTTTTTTAATTGAATTAAAAAGAGATGAGCAAATTAGGGCAGATAAGCTTTTAATTGCTACGGGAAGTAGTCCTTTTGGTTATCGCACCGCTCAAGATTTAGGTCATTCTCTAGTCTCTCCTGTCCCTTCTTTATTTACCTTTCAAATTACCGATCCTCGTCTGAAAGATTTGTTAGGGGTTACTGTGGATAAAGTGCGAGTTCGTCTTGGGGGAAGTAAATTAGAACAAATCGGACCTTTGTTAATTACCCATTGGGGAGTCAGTGGACCTGCTATCCTAAAACTCTCTGCTTGGGGAGCGCGGGTACTTCACGAGCATCATTACCGAATGCCTTTAATCATTAATTGGTTGGGGGATTATCATCCTGAAAAATTGCGAGAAATTATCTTACAAACTAAAAGTGAATATCCCAAAAGAAAACTTTTTAATTATTGTCCCTTTGAGCAGTTACCTAAGCGTCTTTGGCAGAGTTTATTAAGTTACTTGACTGTTAACGCGGAAACTCCCTGGGCCGAATTATCTAAAAATACTCTCAATCGATTAATGACTGAATTACAGCAAGGGGAATATCAAATCAAAGGAAAAGGGGTGTTTAAGGAGGAATTTGTCACCTCTGGGGGAGTGAATCTTCAGGAAGTGGATTTTAAAACTATGGAAAGTAAAATCTGTCCGGGGTTATATTTTGCCGGGGAGGTATTAGATATCGATGCAGTCACGGGGGGATTTAATTTTCAAAGTGCTTGGACCACTGGTTATCTCGCCGGACAAGCCATGGGCAATAGATAGCAGTATGCGGGTGTATTAGGCTGCCCCAATACACCCGACGGCAATCAAACTCCGAGAAAATCTCATTTTAACTGATAGTTGATAACCGATTCCTTGATGCTGTTATTCCCAAATTGGACTGGCTGCAATTATTTCTTGGGAGGCAGTGGTAAATTGACGGAAATTTTCCACGAAACGATGGGCCAATTCTCGCGCCTGTAGGTCGTAGGATTCGCCATCTTGCCATGCTTGTCGCGGGTCGAGGATTTTTTTGGGAACTCCTGGGACAATTTCGGGGACGAGAACTTGAAAGATGGGATGAGGATGGAAAACTACTTCCTCTAAATCGCCATTTAAAGCGGCGGAAACCATAGCGCGGGTGTGTTTGATCGAAATGCGATCGCCGACTCCGTAGGGACCGCCGGACCAACCAGTATTAATCAGATAAACCGAGGTTTCGGGGTGTTGTTCTAAACGTTGCCCTAACATTTGGGCATAGACGAGGGGTGACAGAGGGAAGAAACATTGACCGAAACAACTGGAAAAAGTCACCTGTGGGGCGGTGATTCCCCGTTCCGTTCCCGCTAATTTGCTAGTATAACCGGAGAGGAAATGATACATCGCCTGGTTCGTGGTTAATTTGGCGATTGGTGGCAGTACCCCAAAAGCATCGGCAGTTAAGAAGATAATAGTTTTTGGGTGGGTTCCCATGCCAGATACGGCACAATTAGGGATATAACGCAGGGGATAGGCGGCGCGGGTGTTTTCGGTCAAACGTCCATCATCGTAGTCGGGAAGGCGATTATCGGGGGAAAGGATCACGTTTTCGAGAATAGTGCCAAATTGAATCGCTGCCCAGATTTGGGGTTCGTATTCGGCACTTAAACGGATGGTTTTAGCATAACAACCGCCTTCAAAGTTAAAAATGCCGTCTTCTGACCAACCGTGTTCATCATCACCGATGAGGCTGCGTTTAGGATCGGCGGAAAGGGTGGTTTTACCCGTACCGGAGAGACCGAAAAAGAGGGCCGTATGACCGTGTTTATCCATGTTAGCGGCACCGTGCATCGGTAAAACCCCTTGTTTGGTCATCAGGTAGTTCATCATCGAGAAGACGGATTTTTTGATTTCGCCAGCGTAGCGAGTGCCACCGATGAGAACGATTTTTTTGGCCAGGTTGAGGACGATAAAGGCTTCGCTGTTCAGGTCGTCATCTTCGGGATCTCCCTGTAACCCCGGCAGGGCAATCACGGTAAAATCAGTTTCATGGGCAGCTAGTTCGACCGCACTGGGCCGGAGGAATAACTGATGGGCAAAGAGGTTATGATAGGCGATTTCGGTGACGACGCGCACGCCAAAGCGACAATTAGGATCGGACCCGACGTAACCATCGAAGATATATAGGTCTTTTCCCTGCACATACGCGAGGACTTTTCGGTATAACTGCTGGAATTTTTCCTCGCTAATCGGGGCGTTATGCTGATTCCAGTCGATTTCCTTTTCGCTATTGGCTTCTTTGACAATGAATTTATCTTTGGGGGAACGACCGGTATATTTACCCGTTTCCACCACTAAAGCCCCATTATCGGCTAAAACGCCCTCATGATGTTCGATCGCCTGTTCGACTAATTGCGGTACGGAAAGATTGCGATAAACGCGACCGAGATTTTTCATGCCTAGGTTTTCGAGGCCGTAGGTGGGATGAATTTGATTTTCTAATTCGTAGTGGAAATTGACATTCTCCATGCGATCGGACAAGGGACAAGAGATACTATCATTGGTCAGCGTGTGTAGAGTCGGCATAACCCCAATTCTCCTGATAATTTAGTTGTCGGTTTAGAGGTAAGTTCTAGGTCTCTGATAGTGCAGTTATAGGAACTAGAAAACCCTCGTTCTCTGTCTTTTTCACTCCCAGACACCTAAGAAGCTATATTGATTAGTTTATCTGACGATATTTCCCTGATTAATCTGGTCTTTCGCTGTCGGTAAAGCCAATCCTAGAGCGGTAATTCAGGATTATTTGCGTATTTACCCCTCATCTCCCAGTCAGGGTTTTTACCTTTTCCCTCTTGCCGATCTAACTGCTTTTTCTAGATATTTTTAGTCTATCTGTACAATAGGATGCAGACGATGTTTTTTTTACAAAAGTTAACAGCTACACAAAATTGATCCGCTAATCTAGAAGTTATCTTAATTGTCAGGTAGGAAGTCTCTGGTTTTGGGCAACGTCAGAACAATAGCTGGTTGTCTAGAGATGATGACAATGATCCTAAACGTGGTCAAATTGATTTCGCCGCTAATCAAAAAAGTCGATTGACACAGGGCCAGTTAGCGGCCAAAATTGACTCTATTAGCCGTTGGCAAGCTCTAGAATTGATTGTGTAACAGGTTAATTAAGTCTAGCTCGATCTCGAAAAAAAACAACTAATAATGATCATCGCAGGAGAAAGAAGCGGAGTCGGTAAAACTACGATTACTCTGGCAATCTTGGCCTATTTAATCAGTCGTGGTGATCGAGTGCAATCTTTTAAAGTCGGGCCCGATTATATCGATCCCATGTTCCATACTCATTTTACCGGTCGCCCCTGTCGCAATCTAGATCCGGTTTTAACTTCCGAAGACTATGTCAAAACCTGTTTTGCCCAACATTGTCAAAATGTCGATTATGCTCTGATTGAAGGGGTAATGGGGCTATTTGATGGTATTCAATTAAGCGATACTCAATTTCCCGATTATGCCAGTACCGCCCATATTGCCCGTATTTTAGGGCTTCCTCTGCTGTTAGTTATCGATTGTAGTCGTTTATCTACCTCTGTCGCCGCTATTGTCCGCGGTTATCAATCTTTAGACAAAAATCTCCATCTAGCCGGAGTTATCCTCAATCGGGTTGGCAGCGATCGCCACCTGCAATTACTGCAAACCGCCCTAGAATCCATCAATATGCCGATTGTCGGGGTTTTGCGTCGTCAAGATTCCCTGACAATTCCCGATCGCCATCTAGGATTAGTTCCCAGGGATGAACTAGGAGAAATCAGGGAACTGCAAGATCAACTGGCTTCTATTGCCCAAAACTGCTTTAATTGGGACATTCTCTTGCCTTTACTCACTATTTCTCCCCAAGAGAACCCGAAAAATCCCACAGGAGAAAATAAGCTTTTTCCCCCTATCCGTATCGGTATTGCCAGAGATAAGGCTTTTAACTTTTATTATCCCGATAATCTCGATATTTTAGCCAATTTAGGCGCGGAATTAATCTTTTGGAGTCCCTTGCAAGGGGCAAATTTGCCCGAAAACCTGCAAGGGTTGTACTTTGGTGGCGGTTTTCCCGAAATTTTTGCCCCAGAATTAGCGGCTAACACCCCTATCTTAACTCAGGTGAGAAAAGCGATCGCAGATGGAATGCCCACCTACGCCGAATGTGGGGGATTAATGTATTTATGTGACAAAATAGTTGATTTCGAGCAAAAAAATCATTCTATGGTGCAAATAATCCCCCAATCTGCTATAATGTCTCCGAAGTTAACCCTAGGTTATCGACAAGCCATCGCCCAACAGGAGACGATCCTGCTCAAAGCAGGTCAACCAGTGCGCGGCCATGAATTCCATCGCTCCCAACTAAGCGGGGTGAGCGACGCACCGATTTATCAACTGCAAGCATTCCCCAAAAGTGATATCAATGGCGAAGGGTGGCAAGGTAAGAATCTGCACGCTTCCTATCTCCACCTACATTTTGGGGGCCAACTGGGCCTGCCGAAAAAATTTTTAGCTGCCGGCCTTGATTTTTCCGCACAGCTGCGTTAAGCTAATTGCAGATAAATTTGATAATCAATCCGTTAAGGGATACAGGAGGTGATGTCGATGGTAGAAAGTAGTAAAAGCATGGGTCTCCTAATCGACAATAGCCGGCTGTGCGCCGGGGCTGTTCTCTAGACCCCCACGTCTAAACAAGATTTAGACTAGCTGGAGTTCCTTCCGGCAGTCTGGTGTCGATTCCGATGACCCGCTACACCGCCCTTACCGAGCAATTGGTAAGGGCGGATAGTTTTTGAGGGTTGCTAGGCGACGGGGAACTCCAGAAACCTGCCCGACTCGTTTAGATGAGCCTGTTATTTGAGCTTAAGTTTTCTCCCAGTAAGGATGCTAACCTACTTTAGTTTTTGTTTAAGTACCGTTAGGATCAACAGGGTGGCCACTTTGTCAACCGGTCAAGGGAAAAAATGAGATCGCATCTTTCCCTAAGCAATCAAATCGTGTATAATGGCAAGAGAATAGAAAGGCTATATGCGTCATCAAACTGTGTAGTCAACCTATAAGGTGTGAGGAAAAACCATCATGTTAAAAATGTTCTGGAAATCATTGCTGGTTAGCCCAGCAATTTTAGGGGCTACCTTGGTAGCTTCCGCTAATGCTAGTAGCTTCGATCCCGTCAAATCTACCAGTGTTTCTACCGAATTTAACAATCTAGAAATCGCTCAAGTTCAGGACAACGGTGCAGGAACTGGCGAACTACTCAATCAGATCGAACAGTACGGTAACGAAGGACAGTCCGTACCCGTGGAAGGCAACAGCATCGATCAAGTCACCAGCGTTAACCAACTGCGCGATGTTTCCCCCACCGCTTGGGCCTATGAGGCCTTAAGAAGTCTTGTGGAGCGCTACGGTTGTATTGTTGGTTATCCCGATCGCACCTTCCGGGGTGACCGAGCTTTAACCCGTTGGGAGTTTGCGGCTGGTTTAAACGCTTGCTTAAACGTGATGGAACGTTTAATTCAAGATGGTGTCAACGTCCTCAAGGAAGACTTAGATGCCCTCAAGCGCTTGATGGATGAGTTCCAAGCCGAGTTAGCAGCCTTGGGAGCTAGAGTTGACAACTTAGAAAGCCGGGTGTCTTTCCTCGAAAATAACCAATTCTCCACCACCACCAAATTAGCTGGGGAAGTTATCTTCGCTGTCACCGATACGGTCGGTGCTGGTAGCCCCGCCTCCCAGGCCGCCATGCAATACCGCGCTCGTTTGCTGTTAAACACGAGCTTCACCGGTCAGGACGTGTTGAAAACTCGTTTAGCGGCGGGTAGTGCCACTCCCTTTGGATTTGATTACAAATCCACCACCACACTGCAAAATGGTGATCCCGCTTCCGTCAGATTCGATAACCTGCAAAGCCCTTCCCTATTCCAAACTTGGACAGCCGCCGGTAACGGTAGCAATGTTGTTCTTGACTGGTTGGCCTACTATACCCCGATTGACTTAGGTTATTTTGGTCGCTTCAATACCTACGTCGCCGCTTGGGGTGGTATTTGGAATGACTTCGTTCCCACCACTAATCCCTTCTTTGAAGACTTCGACGGTGGTAATGGTGCTCTATCTACCTTCGCTTCCGAAAACCCCATCTACCGTATCGGTGGTGGTTCTGGGGGTGGTGTTAGCCTACAGTTAGGCTTCCTCCAAAGCATTCTTGGTCCGACTTCCCTCTCTTTGGGTTACTTAGCCGGTGGTGGTGGCTCTAGTTCTGCGGCCAATCCTAACCCGGGTAATGGTCTCTTTAACGGAGATTACGCCGCTTTAGCACAGATTAACGCTAACCTCTTTAACTTCCTCAACGTCGGCTTCACCTACGTTAACGCTTACCAAGGTGCCGATACCGCCATCTTCGGTAACGGTGGTTCCTTCGGTGCAACGGGAAGTTCCGCTGCTAACCTTTCCCAAACTCAGTTGAACAACCTGCTCAACGTCAACGGCAACCCTCCTGGAGATGTAACCCTACAGGATGAAGTCGGTTTCTTCAACTTCGGAGCCAAAGTATCCAATAGCTACGGTTTAACCGGTGCAGTGGATATTGGTTTCGCCAGCTTGAGTGCCTTCGGTTCCTACTCCACCGTGCGTTTACTCGGTCTCGGTGATGCGGAAGTGTGGACCTACGGTGCTGGTATTGCCTTCCCCGACTTAGGTAAAGAAGGAAATATCTTAGGTCTGTTTGCTGGTGCCCAGCCCTACATCGGTCACTTAAGCTTCCGGGAAATGGGTCTAAAAGTATCTAACATCGTTCCCTACCACGTTGAATTGTTCTACAAGTACCAAGTCACCGACAATATTTCTATCACCCCCGGTGTCATCTGGATTTCTGCACCTGAACAGTTCAAAGGTACTGGTAACGAGTGGATTGGCACTCTCCGCGGAACCTTTACTTTCTAGAATTTCCTAAATTAAACCCGAAACCCCACTCATGGTGGGGTTTTGTTTTAGGCAAATAAGGGACTTCCAGAGAATAAAATACCCAACAAAAAAATAGAAAAGTGTTTTTTTGAAAAAGTAATTATTTTTGTCTAGGAAAACAAAGAGTCTCCCATTACAACCTATTTTTCCGAAAAAATAGGCAGCATAAACTTTTATACTTCCGAGCTTTTTCGAGTATAACAAGGACAAGTCAAAGAATCAAAGACAGTTTTTAGCAAACCATCTTAGTTAACTACAAACTAGGTCTTATCATAATAGATATCAATAAACCATTGTCCCAAATTGGGAAAGTCTTGATTCGTTGATTCTGTGAGACGTTCGATTTTTTCTTCAATTTTTTCCCTAGCTTTTTTAGTAAGCTTTACTCCTTTTTGTAAGTTTCAGTAATCAACTTAACAATCGGGTGTTTTCCTTTCCAAGTCATAGTTTGAGCGAATTTCCAAGCTGTTTCGATTTCATCTAAAATACTCCCATTCCAACGGTTTTCTAGCCCAATTCTAAGACTGTTTGTGCCATGAATCTTCTTTTAGCTGCACCTTTTAATTGAAGTGCAGTTTCACTGAGCAATTTCTTGAGGGAATCAGTTAATTCCATATACACTTAAAAGGAAAAACTTGATTAATAATAGACCTCGACCTAATATTATCTCAAGACCAAAAGTTTTTCTAGTTAAGGAATCTAACGGAATATAGCGTTTCCTGTTCGTAAAAGGTACATTATAGCAAAGAGCGGGGTGGTTAGGACAATCAATCGCTGAAACCCTTGACCGATAAGAGTTTGAAAATTGAAAGCGTCCTAACTAACTCGTTCTATGCCATATTGATGTTGAAAAGCTTAATTAGCAAAGGTTTAACTGTGCCACACAGGTGTGAGACTTGCTATAAAAATTATTTTAATTACCTCATATTTTTTCAGTGAAATTGAATTAGCAACGATAGATATAGCGTTTCCTAAGCTAGTGAGGTACACCTATTTTCTTCCCTTTTGCCTTTTGCCTCTTGCCTCTTGCCTAAAACCCATAACTTTTGTACCTCAGCAGACTGAAAAACGCTATATACATTACAGCTATCGAACTATTTAGTTAATACATAGACTAAAGGCAAGCTGTGACTGGGTTATAATTTTTGGAGATGTCTAATCTTGAGAATGAATAGTTTATTTTTTAGAAGTCCCTTAACCGTTTACTTTTGACTTGATTGCGGGTGGACACTGAGCTTGTCGAAGTGTGGATTTGGGGCAAATGCAAAGCGGGATCCTGCGCTGTCCAACCGACGGGAGTATCTAAGCGCACCTCAAAATGAAGATGGGGGGGAATAATATCTGGTTGTCCGGTGGTGCCAACCGCACCGATAACGTCTCCTGCTCGTACCCGTTGGTCAATTCTCACTGTAACCCTGCTTAAATGGGCATAACGGGTCTGCCGGCGACCTAAATGATTAATTACTACCAAATTACCATAGGCCCCTTCCTGACCCACATAAATCACGAGACCATCCTCGGCGGCTAGAACGGGTGTACCTATTGGTGCAAGAAGATCAATACCACTATGAAAGAGATTTTTCTGTTCCGTGGGGCTTTTCTGCCAACCGTAGGCTAATCCGACAGTGCTGGCCAAGGATAAGGGATAAGAACTTAATCCAGTATAATCCGATCGCTTGCCGGCGGCGGACCAATTGCTGCCGGGGATAAAAACTATTGTCGGCCGGCGACCACAACCGTTAAGCTCAAAGAGTATATCAGCACGAATACCATAGGCTGCTTCTAAATCGCGCCAAGTGGAACCCTTGGGTGCTTCGATGCGAATGCCATTCATCGGGGGAATAAAGATTTCTTTCCCGACGGGAGCCAAACCATTTTTGAGAATAGTCGGATTGAGTTTAATTATCGTTGCGGGGATGAGAGCGTATTTTTCGGCGATGGAGGCGATCGTTTCTCCCGCTTGGATCTTATGGCGTTGTAACCTTGATAAAATCGGCAGGGGACAAACATTATCAGACCCTTGGGCAAAAATTAATTTTTGATTTAAGCCCAAAAAACCTAGACAAAAAAACAAAATTGTGCTAGTCAAACTTAGCCAAATTTTCTCACTTCTGATTCTCCGACCCATGACCATAAAAAAAGCGATTTCTTAATTACAAAACCCGGAGAATACTAGGAATACTGTCAATAGCTTCTAAAGACTCTATTGCCGCTAAAGCGTTGCGGAAATTGCCCTCCCGCACATCGTGGGTGACAACGACAATTTCGGCCAAATCACCCCTAATACCAATTTGTACCACGGATTCTAGACTAACCCCATGGTCGCCGAAAGCCATACCTAAATGACCGATTACCCCCGGCACATCGCGACAGAGAAAACGAGCATAAAAACGGGTCGATAAATCCTCCATGGGGGCGATTTGACAATAATGCTGGTGAATACAGCTTAAAAGCGGGTCAAGTTCCTTGGTTTTGCCACTACTTTTTAAAATTCCGACGATATTCATCACATCCGATACTACTGCACTGGCCGTCGGTCCGCCACCGGCACCCGGTCCATAAAACATCACTTGTCCCAAGGGTTCCCCCTCGACCAGAATAGCGTTATAGACTCCGTTAGCATTAGCGAGGGGATGGGTTTTCGGTACTAGGGTTGGATGAACCCGCAACTCTAGGGTATCGGAATCCTCCTTAACCGTATCTTTCGCAATCGCTAATAATTTAATCACAAATCCCAGTCTATCAGCGTAGGCGATATCGACGGCGCTAACTTGCCGGATACCTTCACAGTAAACATCTTCCCGTTTTACCCGACCTCCAAAACCCAGAGAGGCTAAAATAGCGATTTTATCGGCTGCATCGAATCCATCCACGTCCGCAGTGGGATCAGCTTCTGCATAGCCTAATTCCTGAGCTTTGGCCAGAACTTCGCTAAAATCTGCCCCTTTTTGGCTCATTTCCGTGAGAATATAGTTAGTTGTGCCGTTGACAATTCCCATGATGCTGCTGATGCGATTAGCGCCGAGGGATTGTTTCAAGGGTTTAATGACGGGAATGCCACCACCCACGGCCGCTTCTAGGAGGACATAAACCCCCTTTTCGTTGGCCTTGGCGTAGATTTCATCGCCAAAACGGGCAATAACCGCCTTATTTGCCGTAACAACGTGCTTTCCCGATGCGATTGCTTGGAGAATTAAAGAGCGTGCCGGTTCCAAACCCCCCAATAATTCGACAATAATATCAATTTCGGGGTCAGTAACGATCGATTCTAGGTCAGTGGTCAACAGTTGGGGAGAAAGCTCGATTTCTCTCGGTTTATCTAGGGATCTAACTCCCACTCGTCCAATGGTAATCTCTTTGAGTACGGGATGACGACCAAAAGGATCGAGGAGGATTTTCGCTGTTCCCGTCCCCACAACCCCGAAACCGAGTAAACCAATCTTAAAGGTCACGCTTTTATCTCCTGCTAGTCTGACGCAAAAAATACTAATGGCCAAGCTGTCGCCATTGTCGATTTTATCATTACAAGGTCTTTGTCTGTGGGGTTTTCTTTTGCTTCCCTGACACCACTAACACACCTCAAATGGTGGGAGTTAGCCAATTTTCAGCCCGCGAATCGCATAATCTAATAATTCGATAGGATGAATAACGGGTGTATCTTTTCCCTGTAATTGTAGATGTTTTTTAATTTGTAGGGAACAACCCGGATTAGGAGAAGCAATCACCGCAGCCCCAGTATTTAATAAATTGCGTACTTTCTGCTGACCTAATTCATCGGCAGTATCTGGCTGTAGCATATTATAAACTCCGGCACTACCACAACACAGGGCCGCATCGATAGGTTCTTTTAAGTTAATATTGGGGATTTTTTGCAATAATTGCCGTGGCTGCACCGAGATTTTTTGTCCGTGTAAAAGATGACAGGCATCTTGATAAACTAGGGTTAATTCTGTCTCGGTAATCGGCGATAAATCAGCAGTTAGTCCCACTGCATCTAAAAATTCTTGGGCATCGCGTACTTTAGCCACAAACTCCTTAGCCTTATCTTTGTATTCAGGATCATCGGCTAAAATATGATGATATTCCTTGAGAGTATGACCACAACCCGCCGCATTGATAATAATATAATCAACCTCGGTTGCTGCGAAACTATCGATCATTTGTCTGGCCAAACTTTGTGCTTGTTTTTCCTGTCCTTGGTGTGCGGGTAAAGCGGCACAACAACCCTGGGTTTTTGGGATAACCACTTCACAACCATTGGCAGTTAACACCCGCACTGTCGCTTCATTTACCGGCGAGAAAAAGAGTCTCTGCACACAACCTAAAACTACTCCCACCCGATAGCGTTTTTTAGTTTGGGAGGGAATAACATCGGGATAGTTTTTAAACAGAGAATTTAGGGTAATTTTGGGGAGAATTGATTCCATGGCCGCTAGACGGGGAAAGAGCATTTTTAAGATACCCGATTTCCTGACTAAGGTTTGTAGTCCTAGGGTTTGATATAACCAGAGGAAAGGTAAAAATAATTTGAGACGGACGGGATAGGGAAAGAGATTAAAAATGAGAAAACGAATAATTTTATCTTTAAAACTGCGGGGTTGATTGCGTTCCACTTGCGGACGAACTGCGGCGATTAATTGATCGTATTGTACTCCCGATGGACAAGTACTAACACAGGCTAAACAACCTAAACAAGTATCAAAATGTTGGCTAGTGGTTTCGTCTAAAACTGCTTCTCCTTTGTTGATGGCATTCATCAGATAAATTCTACCCCGGGGGGAGTCCATTTCTTTGCCAATAACTCGATAACTGGGACAGGTAGAAAGACAAAAACCACAGTGAACACAACTATCGATTAATTCTTGAGCGGGGGGATTTTTGGGGTCAAATCCTTGATTTTTTTGGTCGATTAATTCTTGAAAGTTAACGGAATGTTCGGAGGTTTGCATAATTTTTAATTAGATTTTGTTAAGAAAGCGTTCAGGACTAAAAATACCGTGAGGATCGAATTTAGTTTTTAGGGTTTTCATCATGGTAATCGCGTTACCTGTATAACCCCAAGGTTCAATTTTTTCTTTTAGCGATGGAGGCGCAGTTAACACCGTTAAATAACCCTGATTGGCGCTGCATAAAGAGCGAATTTTGTCAAGATTTTCCTCCGATTTTAAGATAACTTTACCCACGCCGCTACTAATATTAATCGAGGCTAGTCCGTTAATTTGGTCGATAACTAGAGCTAAATTGCTGGGTAATAATCCTATTTTGCCGAAAAAAATGCCCTCTTGGTCATAATTATCGATTGTTTTTCGGTATCTTTGCCCTAGAGAAACTTCTTCCTCATCCCGATAATAATTAGTCTGACAATCTAACTGTTGCCCTAAATAACTCACCTGTTGCGATTGTTCGCTAATACTTTCGGGAATGCTTTGAAAACGCAGCAGTAAAGCGACTTTTTCCCCTAATCCTAGTGCTTGCGTCATCCCTGGGTTTAAACATTCAGCCACGGTGGGAGTTAAGGCCGATTGCCGAATAACTTGACTCAATTTACTAATATTTTCGCTATTTCCTCTAATTATCAGGGTTTCTGAGTTAGGGGTTTCGGGATAGAGTCGCAGGGTAATTTGATCGATAATCCCTAAAGTGCCGTAGGAACCCGTAAATAGCTTCATCATGTCGTATCCCGCCACATTTTTCACCACACGCCCTCCAGCTTTAGCAATCTCGCCATCGTGACGGATAAAGGAGAATCCTAGGATCAGATCCCGGACTCCACCGTATCTTTGCCGCCATGTTCCCGCATCGGCCGTGGCCATAATACCGCCAATCGTGGCATTATCAGCGTAACTGGGATCAAGAGGAATAAATTGACCGCTAAGAGCTAAAAAAGCCTGTAAATCCGCCAGTTTAAGCCCAGCTTCCACGGTTATAGTTAAATCTCCCCTAGCATGGTCAATAATCCGGTTGAGATTTTGGCTACTGACTAAAATATCGGGTGACTGGACTAATCCACCCCAATCTAATTTACTGCCTTGACCGTAGGCCAATAAAGACAGACGATTTTCGTTGGCAAAACGCACCAGAGAGGATAAAGCGGTTGTATTAGCGGGATAGACTATAATTTCCGGACTTTTGCCCCTAATTGCCCTCGATAATCTTTCTTGTTCCTCTTTTGGCACTTGTGGCCAGGCAATAACTGTCGTGTCGGGGGGTAAAATAGAAGTTATCTGAACAGCGATCGCAGTCATATTTGAGAAAAGAATTGAGGAGTGAGGAGTCAGGACTTACCGGCCGATAATGGCGAAGAATGGGGGGTAATGCTGGGGCTAATCGGTAATTTTCAGCCTCTGTTAATCAGATTACCTTAGTTTGACTCTCCATCTCCCATGTCAGGCAATTCCAGCCATACTGAGGCACAAAGAAGTCAGCTAATAACTAACTGCTAAATTAGCCATACACTCGTGCCATAATGGTAGATTACCTCGATCAGTAAGCCAAGAAGTAATGAGTGTAAATTGGACGAATAGCCGCGCCAAGCGATTAAGTGCCTTACCCCCCTACGTTTTCGCCCGCTTGGATGAATTAAAAGCCTTAGCCCGCAAAGAAGGACTAGATTTAATCGATTTAGGTATGGGCAACCCGGACGGTGCTGCCCCGCGTCCAGTTATCGAAGCGGCCATTCAAGCTTTTGAAACGCCCCAATTTCACGGTTATCCACCCTTTGAAGGAACCGCCAGTTTCCGAGAGGCGATCGCTAAATGGTATTATCGCTCTTATGGTGTGGAACTCAATCCCGATAACGAAGCTTTGCCGCTGCTAGGTTCCAAAGAGGGCCTATCTCACCTGGCCTTAGCTTATGTTAACCCCGGCGATGTGGTCTTGGTTCCCAGTCCCGCCTATCCCGCCCATTTTCGCGGTCCCTTGATTGCTGGGGCGACGCTATACCCGATCATTTTAAAAGCAGAACAGGATTGGCTGATAGATATCGATTCTATCCCCGAAGATGTGGCTAAACGGGCGAAAATCCTCTATTTTAACTATCCCAGTAACCCCACCGCCGCCGTTGCCCCTCGGGAATTTTTTGAAAAAATCGTTGCTTGGGCCCAGCAATATGAGATTATGCTCGTCCATGATCTCTGTTATGCTGAATTGAGTTTTGATGGTTATCAGCCCACCAGTTTATTAGAAATTCCGGGGGCAAAAGAGATTAGTGTCGAATTTCATACCCTCTCGAAAACCTATAATATGGCTGGGTGGCGCGTCGGTTTTGTCGTGGGCAATTCCGATATTATTCAAGGGTTACGCACCCTGAAAACCAATCTCGATTATGGCATCTTTTCCGTCATCCAAAAAGCGGCCGAAACCGCCCTACAACTGCCGGATGAATACGTCAAACAAGTACAGGAAAGATACCGGCAGCGACGAGATTTTTTAATCAAAGGTTTGGGGCAATTAGGTTGGGATATTCCCCCCTCTAAGGCGACAATGTATCTCTGGATTCCCTGTAGCGTCGGTATGACTTCCACGGATTTCGCCCTCAGCGTCCTGCAAAAAACTGGTGTTGTTGTCACTCCGGGCAATGCTTTTGGAGAGGGAGGGGAAGGTTATGTGCGCGTCAGTTTAATCGCCGATATCCCGCGATTAGGGGAAGCTTTACAGCGCCTCGAAGATGCGGGAATTCGCTATCAGTAAGGAGAATTTTTCCCCCTGATTTACCCGCCAAATCCCTCTAGGCACTGGCTAAAATTGCGATTATGATAGAATTTTATCGCGGTAGCTTGCCACTTCCATGACCTACAGCTTAAGAATTGCCGATATTCCCGTCAGTGAAAGACCAAGGGAACGTTTAATCAGTGTCGGGGCGAAAAACCTCAGTAACGCCGAATTATTAGCGATTTTACTGGCTACAGGTCAAGGTAAGGGGAAACTCTCGGCGGTGGGTTTAGGACAGCATATTCTCAACGAATTGAGTAAATATCGCCGGGATCCTTTGGACGTTTTGAGGGATATTCACCCCCAAGAATTAACCGCTATTCATGGCATTGGACCGGCTAAGGCCACTACTATTCTAGCGGCGATCGAATTGGGAAAACGGGCTTTTCAACGACGACCGACGGAAAAAATGGTTATCGATAGTCCCGATACCGCTGCCGCTATCCTTGGCCACGAACTAATGTATCAGTCTCAGGAACGTTTCGCTGTTATTTTACTCGATGTCAAAAATCAGTTAATCGCACTAAAAGTGATTACTATCGGCACAGCCACAGAAACACTGGTACATCCGCGAGAAATCTTTCGAGAAGTGGTTAAACAATCAGCTACTAAGTTAATTATCGCCCATAATCACCCCACCGGGTCACTTGTGCCTAGTCAAGACGATATTTTACTCACAGAACAATTATTACAGGGGGCTACCTATCTAGCCATTCCTCTCCTAGATCATTTGATCCTCGGTAATGGCAATTTCCAAAGTCTTCGCCAAATCACGGATCTTTGGGAAAAATATCCCCAAGAAGATTAGACCTCTTGTAAAAATCAAAAATTGTTGTTGGGGTTAAGAGTCAGTAGCCAGTAGTCAGTAGTCAGGAGAATTAAGAATGAATAATAATTAATTGGCGTTGCTGATTTGAGATATGAACCCACATTCCGCATCCTCAACTGTCACATTGGCTGTCCCCCTCTAGAGACTTGAGTAAAAATACTTAGCTGGTGAGGGTTTTCTCGGCGCCCGCTAGGGGGGGTCTTGAGACCCTAATTATGAAAAAATAGGAATTGTTGAAACCCACTTTCCGCACTTCTTAACATTCAATTGATAATTTTTACTAATATATTGCTTACAACCCTTTGCCAGTAAGGACTATAGCCACAATGAGGGATTTTGATCAAGGTGAAGAATTGTAAATTTTTTTCTCAGAAAAAATCAATTATTGAAAATGTTCTCAATAGTAGTTTCTACAATCAAGGTTTTTCGTCAAAACATCTTGGGGAATGTAAAAATATATAAAAGTATATGAAGAGGTGCGGAATGTCGGCGCTAAAAATCCCTTTTTTGTCTGGAAAAAATCGAGCAGCGACCCCGAAATAGTGGTAATAGTATTGAAGGAGTGGTCTTAAAAGTGATGATATGACTGACCAGAATGGCGTGTTAGTAGAAGAACAGAGCGAGGATATTACCCGTAAGATGAGTCAATTAGCCACCGAGTCGCCGAAAAATCAATTACAGATCCTGACACAATTAGCTGGGGACGGAGAAGGTGGCCTAACTGTATTGAGAGATTTTTTATTAGCCCAGCGTCCCACTCCCGTTAATCTGGTGACAGGTAAGGCTTATCAATTGCTCTATCAAGATAATAGCGCTCAGAGCAAGGAATTTTTAGCTAATTATTTTCCCACGGGGGTTGTTCCCCTCGATAGTGCTAAAGGTATCGATTATCGACTTTTACAGGAATTATTGGCTAAACAGGATTTTCAAACTGCCGATAGTCTCACCCGTCAAAAACTCTGTGAATTAGCAGGAGAAGGAGCAATACAGAGGAAATGGGTCTATTTTACGGAAGTAGAAGCTTTTCCCAAGGTTGACATTCAGACTATTGATAATCTTTGGTTAGTTCATTCGGAAGGGAAATTCGGTTGGTCGGTGCAGCGCAAATTATGGCTCGGTGTCGGTCAAGATTTCCCGAAACTCTGGCCGAAAATTGGCTGGAAAAATGGCAATAATTGGACAAAATACCCGCAGGAATTTATCTGGGATTTAAGCGCTCCCGTAGGCCATTTACCCCTGTTAAATCAACTGCGCGGGGTGAGAGTGGCTGCCTCTTTATTCTCCCATCCCGTCTGGAGTGAAAAATAGATTGAGAGCATTCGGCCCGCTAGTGCATCAGATATTCTACATTTTCGGGACAATTTCCTCTAAGGCCGCTTCTAGATTAGGATAACGATAGTCAAAACCGATCGCTTGGGTGGCTTTTGGCAGCACTTCTTGACCTTCTAAGACGATTTTTGCCCCTTCTCCCAAGAGAATTTCGAGGGCAAAATCTGGCACTGGCAACCAAGAAGGACGCTTCATTACTTCCCCTAATATCTGACAGAATTCTTTCATCCGGACGGGATTGGGTGCAGTAGCGTTGAAAGTACCGTTAATTTCTGGGCGATCGAGACAATAGATAATTAAATTAATTAAATCATCCCGATGAATCCAAGAAAACCACTGACGACCGCTGCCAATCGGTCCGCCGGCAAATAGTTTGAAGGGTGGGATCATTTTCCCTAAAGCACCCCCATTGCCTAAAACAATACCCGTGCGAAGAATGACTAAACGAGTGCCGTAATCTTTCACTTTTTGGGCGGCTGTTTCCCACTTTTTACAGACATCCGCCAGAAAATCGCCACCGGGAGGGCTATTTTCGTCAAAACTAGCGGTTTCACTGGTTCCATAGTAACCGATCGCCGAGGAGTTAATTAAAACTTTCGGTTTCTGGTCGGCCAGTGCGGTCGCAACGCGCTCGCTACGCGAGATCGCCTCGACAATTTTCTCGGTGCCGATTTGCCGACTAGCGACGATTGCTCGTTTTGCTTCACCGGTCCAGCGTTCCGAAATCGGTTCTCCCGCTAGATTAATCACCGCATCACATCCGGAAATCTCTTTTTGCCAATCCCCCGATTCTGTGGCGATATAGGGAATAATATCTATCTTAGGATAGATTGACTGTGGGTACATTCTTCGGGCTTTATCGGGATTGCGCGTCAAAATTAGGATGTAATCGCCGCGATCATGGAGTTTGACCACCAATCGACTCCCCACAAATCCCGTCGCCCCAGTAATCGCTATTTTCATGGTTTCTTGACTAAATTTATGCTTATTTTAGCTGGTTTTTAACTATCAGAATTCAGGAGTCAGGAGTCAGGAGTCAGGAGTCAGGAGTCAATCAGGAGATTATTTTTATTTATTCTCCCCACACCCTACACCCTACACCCCACTTCTCACTTATCCTGATACCCCATACCGTTGGCTGCCGCGTAACGATTCATAAAGCGCAGAAAACGCTCCCAGTGTTCATCGGTGATTTCAAAACCACATTCTACCCGTTGAATTTCATCTCCTTCATCTCCTCCAAAAATAAACTTAGTCGAGTTGGGAATAACTATAATCACTCCTTCCTCATCGGTGAGACGGAGATCGCCGTAGGTGCGGGTGGTGAAACTTTGGAAACGTTCGATCGCTTTCAGGGTTTTAAAAGTCATCAGGACATTGCGAATCCCGGTACTTTTATTTTTGCGGAGACTAACACCGCTTAATTCTTCTGATAAACCGACAAAAAACTCGATCGTGGGAGTGGTCATAGGTGTGGGTATAAAATTTTAGTTATTGATTTTCTCTTAATTACCTTTGACAGGAAAAAGTAGTTCATGATTACTAATAAAGTAACCATGAACCGAAAAACAGCCTATTCCGCTTCTCCACCTTGGATTTTGAGGAGGAGAAAACCCCAAGCTAATCCGACGAGGACGAGAACGATCGCCACGATCGGCCCATTAAATAACATACTTTCTGCGGTCATGGTGATTGCTCCTGAGCCTACAATAATCGATAAATGGTATTTTAACCTACGAAGGCGATCGACTGCTGCCAGACTGGGGCAAAATTGAGGGAGAAAATCGGCCAATAACTTTAAGAACTTTCTTAGTATATATGTTCTAGTAATCCTGCCCCTCTGCTCAAGGAAGGATGCTCACCCCCATGCTAGATATTTTTAATACTATCTTTATATTTGCTATTGCCACTTTATGTTAATGTCTTATCTGCTTAATTCTCCACTTATACTGAGAAAATTAAGTATTGATAACTATTGGTGATGACTGGTAAAAAATCATTTATGCTCAAGATCAAGTTAATATTATTTTTAGGTTTGTTGCTGCTGAGTTGTCAATCGACTAATCTCAATGGTAATAATAGTTCAATGGCTCAGATTACGCCTGAGAATCAAGGGCAAATATTACCGATCACGGCCAAAGCAGATATTAATGGTGAGATAATTGAGTTAGAAGTGGCTCAAACCCCAGAACAACAGGCCAAGGGTTTAATGTATCGCTTGTCTTTGGAGAAAAATCGCGGTATGCTATTTCCCTTTGCACAACCTCTGATGGCCAGGTTTTGGATGAAAAATGTCTCGATTCCTCTAGACATGATTTTTCTAAAAGATGGTATAGTGAAAGCAGTTTTGCTCAATGTCCCTCCTTGTGCTGTGGATCCTTGTCCTGTCTATGGGCCAAACACCATGGTTAATCAAGTGATCGAACTAGCTGGTGGTCGAGCGAAAGAATTAGGAGTGAAAGAAGGAGATAAAATTAAGATTGAGTTTATCTCAAGACCTTAATTTTTGAAAATGGTGTTAACTTTCTTATAAAAAGTGTCCCTTGTCTGGAAATATAAGTATGGCTTTTAGAAGCTATTACGCATTTATACTGTTTAAGATATAACCATATCGATTAAGATTTTTATAGTCTATTAAATAATAGATTGAATAATCTTCACCCTTGGTATAAATTAAACAGAGACAAAATTCTGCTCGATCTAACGGGACTATCTTAAGAGAGCCAGCGATTTTTAGGAAAGCACACTCTATCATCTAGATAGCTTAGATACAGAAAAACGGTCGCAGGACTAACTGTCCTTGAAACCGATCAGGTCGTGTTTTATTGAAATTACTAGATATACTATTGAGGAAAAAGTCCCCCTATGTCCACGATTGCCTATTCCCAATTCCGACAATTTCTACAAGAGGAATTGTCCCTTCCCCAAGAATCGATCGCTATGGCCGAGCGCTCGATCCAATCTGATAAAATTCATTTACCGATGATTCTCTGGCAGTACGGTTTAGTGACCTTGGAACAATTAGATAAAATTTATGATTTTCTCGAAGAGGTGGTCTAATCTTGCTATTGGTAACTATTGACAAGGAGAATAATTGCCATGGCTGCTCATAGTTTCTGGCACAGTTTGAAAATTCCCATCTTAAAAACTACCAATCATCACTCGAGAAGTGGGTTATTTAAACCCACTTTTTTAATAGCTATACAATTGAGAATTATCGATTAACTGCTCAGTCCATGAAACCCCATGATCAATTTGCCAAAAATTACCTTGAACAATTACTTTCTCCCCTGGGAACCGTCGAAATCAGCAAAGAAGTCAGCGATGAAACCCGACAGATAG
>NZ_JADBTR010000041.1:0-19026 GCF_020246065.1 Microcystis sp. M144S2 | reverse complement strand
TAATGATCGTCTCTACGGGTTAGATGACAATGATACTTTAAATGGTAACGATGGACAGGATCTCCTAGAAGGTGGAGATGGCGATGATGTGTTGTTGGGAGGAGCAGGAAATGAGCAAGGTTGGACTGGAAACTTTGACGGCGGAATTTACGGGGGTAATGGTAATGATACTCTACAAGGAACCAATAACGGTACAGGAGAATCTGATTATCTACAAGGAGGTTCAGGAGGCGATCGCTTTATCCTTGCAGATACTACAAAGACCTTCTATGATGACGGTAATAGCACCCTTCCGGGTGATAACGACTACGCGACAATTGCCGACTTTAACACCACTGATGATATTATTCAACTACGAGGTTCAAGTAGTAACTATCTGTTATCGGTTGATGGTTCTAATACTAAACTCTACATCAACAAACCAGGCAGCGAACCAGATGAACTTATTGCAGTTATCAACAATCAAACAGCATTAAGTCTAACTGCTAGTTATTTTAGCTATGTTTCTAGTCCGACTCTTCCCAGTATTACTCTTGCAGTTTCTCCCGCAAGTGTGACAGAAGACGGGACAACAAATCTGGTTTATACCTTCACTCGTAGCGGAGTAACAACTAATCCTTTAACAGTCAATTACACCCTCGGAGGGACAGGGACTCTTAATACCGATTACACTCGTACAGGGACTACCAATACTGTCACCTTTGCTGCTGGTTCATCCACTGCGACGGTAACCGTTGACCCCACTGCTGATGCTACAGTTGAAAGTAATGAAACTGTTATTTTAACCCTTGCTGCGGGGACAGGTTATACAGTAGGTACGACCACCCCAGTGACGGGAACAATTAATAATGATGACAGTGCCTCTATTTCAATCAATGACGTAACTGTTAGCGAAGGAAATAGCGGGACTACCAATGCAGTCTTTACCGTCACCCTTTCCAATCCAGTTGATACATCTGTCACCCTCAATTACTCTACAGCCAATGGAACCGCTACCACAGCAGATAATGATTATACGGCGATTGCTACTACTCCCTTAACCTTCAATGTTGGGGAGACTTCTAAGACGATTACTGTTGCTGTCAATGGCGATACTAAAGTTGAAAATAACGAGACTTTCTTCGTCAATCTGAGTAACTTACAAGCCAATGGTCGTAATGTTACGATAAACGATAATCAAGGACAAGGTACGATTAATAATGACGATAGCACTGTCACCTCGCAACTCTCCATCAACGACATCACCGTGGTGGAAGGTCAAAATAGTAATGCCATCCTCACTGTTACTGTCAATAACCCCAATCCACAACAAATTACTGTCAACTATACCACTACACCCATTAACGCTATCGCTAATGTAGATTACACTATCCAGACAGGAACCCTCACCATTGCTGCTAATACTTCCACTGCTACTATTAGCATTCCCATCCTCAATGATAACCTCAATGAACCTGATGAAGCTTTTACAGTAACCCTGTCAAATGCGGTTAATGCTACCATCAATCCCGACGAAGCAATTGGACAGGTAATTATTACTGACACCCTACAAAGCGCAATTACTCGCACCTTACCCACTAATGTGGAAAACCTCAGACTAATTGGCAGTAATAATATTAATGGTACAGGTAACGCTGCTAACAATAAAATTACCGGAAATAGCGGTAACAATATCCTCGCTGGTGCTAATGGTAACGATATTTACTGCTTCAATGCTTCAACCCCATTAGGAAGCGATACCATCCAAGAAACTACCACCGGCGGTATCGATACCCTCGACTTTACTGGGACAAATACCTCAGTAAGAGTTAACTTGGGGACTACTGCTGTCCAAACCGCCGTTACCAATAATCTAAGATTGACTTTTTCGGCAAATAACACCATCGAAAATATTATTGGTGATAGCGGTAATGATCGACTAACTGGGAATAGCCTTAATAATACTCTAACTGGTGGTGGTGGCAACGATCAATTAACTGGTCAAAACGGAAACGATAGTTTAATTGGTGGTTTTGGCGATGATTTACTCACCGGTGGTAATGGTAGCGATAATTTTATCTTCAATAGTAGTAATTTAGGCATCGATGCCATCAGCGATTTCACCCCCGGCAGTGATAAAATAGTATTAAGTAAAGCCATATTTACCGCCTTACAAAGTGTCATTGGCAATGGCTTCAGTCAACTGGCTGAATTTGCCAGCGTCGATGATGATGATTTAGTCGCCATTAGCAGCGCCTTTATCGTTTACAGTAACAGCAGTGGCAGTATTTACTACAATCAAAATGGTAGTGCTGCTGGCTTAGGAAGTGGCTCTGAATTTGCCAATTTGTTGACTGTTCCTACCCTGATAGCGGCTGATTTCACACTGATAAATTAACCTAGCCACACAGAGAAAAGGGGTTTCTTGGAGAAACCCTTTTTCTGGACTTGTGTTAAGGGTTACAGGTTCACCCATAGACTGACATCGAAAACAAAACACCCCAAGAGAGCGAGAGAGCAAAAACGAGGAAAATATTAAGAATTGTGTAAAAAGCTTGACAAATAGGCAAAAGTGCAGTAGGCGAAACCGAGGACTAAGCTAACCTGTGGATAGGATGCACAATCAGTATTCAGGTCTTGATTCGGTAGGGCCGGCACTCAAATTAATATTTGCAACCATAGAGAAAAGGTTATATAAATCTAACTAATCATTGACTTGAGTAATTGGTATTTTACAAATCCCTGAAAGCAAGTCACCATAGGAATTAAGCAAATGCAGTTCCGAATCAAATCCTGTGGGAGATAGAAATTATGGTTGCTTTAATCACCCCAAAACCCGCTAAAACCAGCCGTTTAACCACACAAATCCAAGAAATCGCCGAAAATACTTTTACCCTGCGCTGTTTGGATTGGGACCGCGATCGCTTTGATATCGAATTTGGTTTAGAAAACGGTACCACTTATAACTCTTTTGTTATTCAAGGGGAAAAAACCGCTCTCATTGATACATCTCACCGCAAATTCGATCGCCTTTATCTGGAGGAATTAACTAAACTAATCAACATCAATCATCTTGATTATTTAATTATCAGTCACACCGAACCCGACCACAGTGGTTTAGTCAAAGAAGTTTTAGAATTAGTCCCAGAAGTTACCGTGGTGGGGGCAAAAGTTGCCATGCAATTCCTCGAAAACATGGTACACAGACCCTTTAAACAGTTAATAGTTAAAAGTGGTGATACTTTAGATTTAGGTAATGGCCATGTTTTAGAATTTGTTGCGGCCCCTAATCTTCATTGGCCTGATACTATCTTCACTTTTGATGCTAAAACTGCCACCCTTTTTACCTGTGATGCCTTCGGAATGCACTTTTGTGATGATCAAACCTATGATCGAGAAAAAGACCTGCTAGAAGGCGATTTTCAAACCTATTATGACTGTCTGATGCGACCGAATGCTCGTTCAGTTTTAGGGGCAATTAAAAGAATCGAGAAATTTGAAATTAATCTCATTGCCACTGGTCACGGCCCCCTATTAAAACACCATATTTCTGATTGGGTGGGACGCTATCAAACTTGGAGTCAAGAACAAACTTCTGCTGATACTTTAGTGACTGTATTTTTTACCCAAGATTACGGACAAAGCGAACATTTAGCTACTATGATCAGTCAGGGTTTGAATAAAAATGATGTGGTGACAGAATTAGTCGATATGAATAATGCTGATCCCCACGAAGTCAGAGAATTGATCAATCAATCTAAGGGAGTTATCATCGGAATGCCTCCCCAATCTTCCCCGATTAACCAGACGATTTTAAGCACGATTATTGCTTCAATTAATGGGAAACAAGCGGTGGGATTATTTGAGTCAGGAGGTGGGGAAGATGAACCAATTTTCCCCTTAAGAAATAAATTACAGGAAATCGGGGCGATCGAAGCTTTTCCTCCTCTTTTAGTTAAAGACAATTCCAATCAATCCCTCGATTTGATTGCCGATGAAGCAGGAACCGACCTCGGCCAATGGTTAAGCCGAGAAAAAACGATTAAACAAATTAAATCGATTAATAACGACTTAGAAAAGGCTCTAGGACGTATTAGCACCGGATTGTACTTAATTACTTCCCAAAAAGCTGATTTATCCAGTGCCATGATTGCCTCTTGGGTGACACAAGCAAGTTTAAATCCTTTAGGTGTGGCGATTGCAGTGGCTAAAGATCGAGCAATGGTATCCTTTTTACAGCCTAGCGATACCTTTGTTTTAAATGTTTTGGCTGAGGATAATTACCAGAAATTAATGAAACATTTCCTCAAGCGTTTCTCTCCCGGTGCCAATCGTTTTGAAGGCATTAAAACCTATACTGCTAACAATGGATCACCAATTTTAGCCGATGCCTTAGCTTATATAGAATGTGAAGTAACCAGTCGTTTAGATTGCGGCGATCATTGGGTAGTTTATTGTACTGTTAATAGCGGACGAGTTGCCCGTTTAGATACCTTAACTGCTGTCCATCATCGCAAAGTTGGCAACCATTATTAACAGTTATCAGTTATCAGTTATCAGGAGGCAGGAGATTATTTTTATTTATTCTTCCCATCACCCTACTTCCCCACTTTCCTAACATCCAATTCTATCAATTTTAGGAGCAATAAAATGTACGAACCAATTAAAAAACCTTCCCCAATGATGGTGCGAGTAGTGCAAGTCTTAGAAATGATTCAAGATTTAATTGTCATTTCTCTCTGTATTGGTTTATTTAGCTTCATGGTGTTAGAAGTCAGAGAAATGTTTATGTCTCTGCTGCCACCGATTCAATTTCGGATTATTACCGCCGATATTTTATTCCTCTTAATTCTAGTAGAATTGTTCCGATTGTTAATTATTTATTTGCAAGAAAAACGAGTTTCTATCGGTGTTGCTGTGGAAGTTTCGATCGTCTCGGTTTTGCGAGAATTAATTGTCAGAGGAGTCCTAGAAACTAATTGGACACAAGTATTAGCCGCCTGTGCTTTTCTAATAGTTCTTGGCACATTAATGGTGTTAAGAGTTTGGCTTCCTCCCACCTTTGAAGGTATCGATCCCGAACAAAAAGTTTCGGAGCGTTATCGTCAACATTTAGTTAAAGAATTAACTGAAATAAACAGCAAAACTTAATCAGTTATCAGTTATCAGTTATCAGTACAACTAATAACCAAATTAACAACTATGACCACTACTACCTTAATTTCCAATCCTGCTATCAATAATCGCTCCCGCGATGTTCAAACCGCCGAAATTGCCGATCAAACTTGGGTTTTTCGCTCGCGTACTTGGGACAGATTAAAATTTGAAATAGAATATGCTCGTCAACGGGGAACCACCGCTAATTCCTATCTTATCCGGGGCGATAAAACCGCCTTAATCGATCCTCCCGGAGAATCCTTCACCGAAATTTATTTAGAAGAAATTCGTCAATATGTCCCCTTACATCGTCTCGATTATCTGATTCTCAGTCACGTTAATCCTAACCGTATCGTCACTTTAAGGGCATTATTAGCCGAAACCCATCAAATCACTATCCTCTGTTCTAAAGCTGCCGTCAATACCCTGAAAAATGCCTTGCCTGATGCCCAAATTTTGGGCATACGAACCGATGAAATCCTTGATTTAGGGCAGGGTCATCAACTCAGTTTTATTAATGTCCCTACCCCCCGCTGGCCTGATGGTATCTGCACTTTTGACCAAAAAACCCAAATTTTATACAGCGATAAATTCTTTAGTGTGCATCTGTGCAGTGACGATATTTGGGATAAAAATTGGAAAGAATTAGACGCAGATCGTCGTTATTATTTTGATTGTCTTCATGCCGTGCAATCTAAAACAGTAGAAACAGCCCTCGACAAAATTAAAGAATTTCCCGCCCAATATTATGCACCTGCCCACGGTCCGATAATTCGTTATAGTCTTAGTCGTCTTGCCCACGATTATCGCTATTGGTGTCAAGAACAAAAAACTCGACCCCTACAAGTGGCTTTATTATATGCTTCTGCCTACGGAAATACTGCCACCCTGTCCCGCTCGATCGAACGAGGATTATTAGAAAATGATCTGGCCGTAGAATCAATAAATTGTGAGTTTGCCACTCCTGCCGAAATTAGTCAAGCGATCGAAAATTGTGACGGATTTATTATCGGTTCTCCAACCTTAGCCGGTCACGCTCCTACCCAGATTCAAACCGCTTTAGGAATCGTTCTTTCCACGGCAGCAAAAACTAAATTAGCCGGGGTTTTTGGTTCCTACGGTTGGAGTGGAGAAGCGGTAGATTTAATTGAAACTAAACTCAAAGATGCCAATTATCGCCTCGGTTTTGAATCCTTGCGCGTGCGTTTTAACCCCACAGAAAGCAGTTTACAAGCAGGTTATTCAGCCGGAGAAACTTTTGCCCAGACCTTGAAAAAAACCAAAAAATTGCGGGTTCCCCAACAGGGAATGACCGAAACACAAATCGATCGCACTGCCCAGGCTGTTGGTCGGATCGTTGGTTCCCTTTCTGTTCTCACCACTCGTCAGGGCGAGGATCATGCTGGTTTCTTGACCTCTTGGGTATCCCAAGCCAGTTTTAACCCCCCGGGGCTAATTATCGCCGTTGCTGATGAACAAGCCGCCGATCGCCTAATTAACTCCGGAACCGTCTTCACCTTGAATATTCTCAAGGAAGGGCGCAATTTACGCCGCCATTTTTCCAATTGCATCAAATCCGGCAGCGATGTCTTTACGGAATTAGAAACCCAAGTCGGGGAAAATGGCTGTCTGATTTTAAGCGAAAGTCTCGCCTATCTGGAGTGTACGGTCAAAGAGCGACAACTCTGCGGCGATCGCTGGTTAGTCTATGCCACCGTCGAGCGGGGTCAAGTTTTGGATAGTAACGGTGTCACCGCCATCGGTCATCGTAAATCCGGTAGTCAGTACTAAAACTGGACTAGCGGGGCAAAGTTCCTGACTTTCCCCGTGTAATCAGCCTAGATTTCTGGGAAACATAGGTTATGTTAATATCCAAGGTTGTCCGATCGGGCCATTTTGTCTTTGTTTCCCCATGAAAAAATTGCCGCTAGTCCTATCGGTGGGGAGTGTCGCTTTATTGTTGGTGGGATGTCCAGCTTCTGACCAAGCTAATCAATCCCCACCACCCAGCCAAGAAACCCCCACCCCCTCTCCTAGTCCCCCGGCTGCCCAACCACCCGCCTTTAGCGGTGCTGTGCAACCGGCTACCGAACCAGCCACCCCAAAAGTACCCGGATTGATTCCCGCCACCGATCCCGACCAAAAACGGGCAGAAATTAATCGCGGTCGCAGGGATCCCTTTGCCCCCCTTCCCCTACAACCAAATATTACAATCACAGTGGCGGAAGAACCCCCGGGTGGGACTCCGGGGGCTACCACAGCCGGACCAGCAGCAATGGGCAATCCTCCCACCCCCGGACGACCGATAGTGAAAACGCCGCCACCACCACCGCAACCGACGGAAGCGGAAGAAGTGCAAGTATCGGGCATTCTCCGGTTGCCTACCACTCCTATGGCGATCGTGAAAGCCCCCGGAGAAGCCACGGAACGTCGAGTTATCCCCGGTTCTACCCTCTCTAATGGTTTAATTTTAGTTAAAGCGATCAACACCGATCCCGATAACCCCTATATTGTTCTACAACAAAGCGGTCGAACTATTACCCGTCGCCTAGGGGATGGTGTCCCCGAACCCGCCGCCGCACCGCAAGCCTCGATCAGCTATAATGTTTCCGAATCAGGAGAATAAAACCCGTGCGATCGATTGCTATTCAACAAAAACAAACCATTATTTATCCCCAAATGCCCTTGGCTATCTATCGAGAATTAGCCAGCCATTTACAACAGGTTCAGGGGGTCGAAACCCATCTCACTCCCCAGCAGTTCCAACAATTTGATTATCACCAAAGTCAGATCGGTAGTCTAGAAATTAACTATACCGAGACTTTTCAGGAAAGCGATCGCGCTCTGGTGACAGCAATTCTCGGTTATTATGCCCAACGTCACGGCTCCTATCAGCTTTCCTAAGCTTTCTCTCCTCACCTTTTCTGCTGATTACCGACTTTCTTCTTAAAAACTAAAGGTATTTTATAGGATTTATCTTAATGCTGGGGATGATGCCAGATATCGTCATACTTCATCTAAACTTAAGTAGGGTTTGCGGCAAAAAGTACGGGCGAAGCATTCGGATAGAAAATCTACGGTTTCACCGATAGGTTATTGCCCGAATGCTTCGCCCCTACAGGACGTAGGGTTCATTCATGAATCAACCCTACCTTTTATAAAAATTAAAATCTTTCTGATTTTAAGCCACCGACGACCAGAGGTAGTCACTGATAACTGCTCACTGATAACTGATAACTGATAACTGAAATGACCCTACCCAATTCCCTAGAAGAAACGATCCTGCAAGCGAAAGCCGCCACCCAACTGGCTCTAGAATCGGGAGCTAGACGCATACAAGTGGAATTAGTTATCCCAGAAATTGCTCTACAAGCGCAAGCTTTAGCCCTTGATTTTACCTCTATTTTTGACAGTTATGGTTCTGGTTTAAGGGTAATTTTTCCCGATACTGGAGCCGCCATGTTAGCTCGACGGGATTGGGGAGAAACAGTTTTTCAACTGGGAGATTTAGGTAGTCGTTTTATTCCCGTCGAAAACAAAATTAAGCCCGAAGATGAAGCTTTTTTAGTTGTTTGTCCCTCCTCGGTGGAGATTAATTCCGTAGAAAAACTCTGTTACCTTGCCGAAGATCGTCCCGTAGTTCTTCTAATTCCTCAATTAGAAGATGTATCGGTAGTGGGTATCGGTTACGCAGCCCGACAATTGCGAGAAAGATTTTTAAGTATCCTAGAAAGTTGTTATTATTTTCGTCCCTTGGAATCAGCGATCGTGTATCGTTCCTATCCCTCTTTGTGGCAAGTTTGGCTCGAAAAAGAAGACGGTTACGAGTTAATTTCCGAACAATCCACTAAACCCATGGGCGAAGCTTTAGAAAATCTGATTCTGAAAGCTTCTAGCAATAATCCCGATGATAGTTCTAATCCTGCTAACAAAGCCAAAAAGTCGGGTTTATTTGCTACTATGGGACGCTTCTTAAAAGCATTACAACAGTGACATACTCCCCCCGTCAAGCTACGCTGTGACGGGGGATTATTTCCCCATTGCTGTTAGAAATTCTTGCCTCTACAGATTGACCTCGATTGCAACTTTTATCCTTCTATTTTAACCGATCATTTGGCAATGCTATAATAAAATTAATCGGTAGTTTCCCTAGAGGTAAACTTTTATGATCGTCAATAAGCGAGAACTCAAACAAGCCTTAAATCGGGTGTACTTAAAAATCAAGCCTGATACTGAAACAATTCAGGTTTTTCAAGCTAATTTAACGCGCTTGTTGGAGCAATGTGACAGCAAAAAGTCCGAAGAGTTTAATAAAAATTTGCTGATAGATTTTTTAAAAAATACCTATTATACCGATCGCTATTTTATCAATACAAAAGAGCGCATTGATCTGGTGATTCATAATAACCAGGATGTTAAAAGTCCAGTGGGGGTCATTTTTGAGACTAAGAAACCTACCCGGACAATAAATGCAGAAATGCCAAGACTGGATAATCTCAACACTAAGGCTTTTCAGCAGTTAGTTTTATATTTTCTCCGCGAAAGGGTGACGGATAAAAATCTTGAGATTAAACACTTGATCGTGACAAATATTTATGAGTGGTTTATTTTCGATGGCAAAATTTTTGAAGAGTTGTTTTTTGCTAATAAGGCTCTAGTTAACCAGTTTTGCGATTTTGAAGCAGGGAGACTGAGTAGTACGAAAACGGATTTTTTCTATCAACAAATTGCCGAACCAGCAATCACTAAAGTTATTGAGCAAATTAAGTTTACTCATTTTGATCTGCGAGATTTGGAAAATTTAGATTTGCTTGATATTTACAAGATTCTTTCGCCAGAACATTTACTTAAGTTACCTTTTATTAATGACAGTAATACTTTAAATAAGCCTTTTTATAATGAGCTTTTGTATATTATCGGTTTGACGGAAATTAAGGATAAAGGGAAGAAGTTAATCGGACAAATGAAAGAAGGCGATCGCTGTGATGGTTCCCTGATTGAAAATGCGATTAGTCGGTTGGATAGTTTAGATAAAATTGCACAATTAAAAAATCCTGAAGAGTTTGGAACTACGGATGAGGAACGGCTTTATAATGTGGCGTTGCGGTTATCAATTAATTGGATTAATCGGGTTTTATTTCTCAAACTATTGGAAGCGCAATTAATTAAATATCATCAAGGCGATCGAGATTTTGCTTTTCTCAATTTGGCGAAAGTTCCCAGTTATGATGATCTCGATAGTTTGTTTTTTGATGTGTTAGCCAGGGAGACAAATAAGCGCGAGGCTAAGGTTAAAACGACTTTTGCTCATGTACCTTATTTAAATAGTTCGCTATTTGAGCCAACGGAGACGGAACAGCAAACGATTTTTATTGGCAATTTGCGGGAGCGAACTTTACCCATTTTTACAGCGACGGTGCTAAAAGATAATCAGGGTAATAAGCGAGTAGGTGAGTTAAATGCGTTGGCTTATTTGTTTGAGTTTTTGGATGCTTATAAATTTGATCGAGATGAGTTAGAAAATCCTCAAGAAGATAGCGAAAAGTTAATTAATGCTTCGGTGTTGGGGTTAATTTTTGAAAAGATTAATGGTTATAAGGACGGTTCTTTTTATACACCGAGTTTTATTACCATGTATATGTGTCGGGAAACGATACGAAGAGCGATCGTGCAGAAGTTTAATGAAGTAAAAGGCTGGAATTGTCAAACTTTAGATGATTTGTATGAACGAATTGAGGATAAAAGAGAGGCGAATACTATTATTAATAGCCTGAAGATTTGCGATCCGGCGGTGGGTTCGGGACATTTTTTAGTTTCAGCTTTGAATGAGATAATCGCGATTAAGAGTGAGTTACGGGTTTTATTAGATAGTTCGGGTAAGTCGCTAAAAGATTATCGGGTAGAGGTGCGAAACGATAAGTTATTGGTTTATGATGATGAGGGGAATTTATTTGCTTATCATCCGAATAATAAAGAAAAGCAACGGGTACAGCAAGCCTTATTTCATGAGAAACAGACGATTATCGAGGGGTGTTTATTTGGGGTGGATATTAATCCTAATTCCGTGACGATTTGTCGCTTGCGGTTATGGATTGAGCTTTTAAAAAATGCTTATTATCGAGAGGATGGCAATTTAGAAACTTTGCCAAATATTGATATTAATATCAAGTGTGGTAATTCTTTGATTAGTCGCTTTGCTTTGGATGTGGATGTTAAACAGGTTTTACAGAAGCAGAAGTTTAGTATTGAGGAATATCGCAATGCGGTACAGACTTATCGCAATGCGGAAAATAAGGAACAAAAGCGGGAGATGGAAACGCTGATTGCTAAGATTAAGGCTGGGTTTAGTGCTAATTTATTAATTAGTGATCCTAAGAAGGTGAAGTTACGTCAATTACAAGGGGAACTTTATAATCTGGAAAATCAGGGTTTATTGTTTGAGGAGACTAAGACGGAGCAAAAAGCGCGGGAGAAAAAAGTAACTAAGTTAAATAATGAGATTGATAAGCTAACTGCTGAAATTGCAGATATTGAAAGCGGTAAGCTGTATAATAATGCTTTAGAATGGCGGTTTGAGTTTCCCGAAGTTTTGAATGATGACGGGGATTTTGTTGGGTTTGATGTTGTAATTGGGAATCCTCCTTATGTTTATAGAAATGCTGACATTGAGAATGTTAAGGAATATTTTAACAGTAATTTTTATAATACATCAGGTAATTATGAATTGTATAAGTTCTTCATTGAGCAATCACTTAAAATCACTAAACAGAATGGCTTTAATTCTTTAATTACTAACTCATCTTTCCTTCTTCAAACATCATTCGACAAAACAAGAAAGTTTCTTTTAGAAAATTCCACACTTAAAAATATTGTTCCGCTTGGTGGTTCAGTGTTTGAAGAAGCTACAGTAGACTCTGCGATATATATTCTTCAGAAGTTAAAATACAATGGTGAAAAAACAAGCGTAATTAATCCGCAAAAACCAATTGATGTGGCTACAACTCCAGCATATACTCTGAAACAGGATAGATTTTTGTCAAATGAGTTTTTAGTATTTGACTATTTACTAAATGACGAAGAATATAATATTGTAAATAAACTACTCTCAAATTTTCCAAAAATTGAAACGGGTTATGACTTTGGGGTCGGTATAAATACAGGTTATATAAAAGACGAGTTAACATCAGAAACAAAACTTGATAAAAGATACCATCCAATGGTTCCAGGAACGGGAGTATCAAAATATGGTAATATCAAGACAGAAGGCTACATAATGTATGACAAAGAGTTTGTAAAAAGCAAAGGCAAGTTGGGTAGAACTTTGCCAGATGAAAAGTTTTTTACAGAACCAAAAATATTAATTGTGCGGACAAGAAATATTTCTCTAAAGGAAAGAATAATTGCTTCGATTGATTATAACAAAAAATATAACCTCAATAGAATTTCAAACATAATTTTAAAAGGCAATAATTCACTTGAAGGTCTTTTGGGTATATTAAATTCTAAGCTTTTTAATTGGCTTTATTCAAAGAGATATTTCGATTATGAAATAAAACCAATCTATTTACGAAACTCGCCCCTTTGTGACACCAACAACAAAGAACTTAACCGACTTGTCAAAGAGATTATTTCAATAAGAAATGCAGACGAAAAAGCTGATATTTCCAAAATCACAGATGCCATAGACAAATTAGTTTACAAACTCTATCAACTCACCTATAATGAAGTAAAAATCATTGATCCAGAATTTGCCCTAACAGAACAAGAATATCTGGACTTACCCTAATTTATTCCCTTACACCCCCGATGTCCTGTAGGGCTAATTCATGAATTAGCCCTACAATGGTTGTTGTCAAATTGAAAGATGCTGGGAATCAGCTTTGCCTTTTGCCTTGTGCCTTTTGCCTCGTCTCAACAAGCAATTTCAATGCTTGACAGCTTAATTTCTGGCCAACTAGCTACCACCGAGGCCAATTTATCCAAATCCCGACGATCTTCGATAAAGGGAAAAACACCTAAAACCGGACAATTAGTCAAGGATTGAATTAAATCGATCGGTGTTAACTGCTCTATCTCCGTCTCCGTGCGCGGTTCGAGACAATTAAGGATAATTCCGCCCAAATTGACCTTTTTCTGCTCTGCCAGGGCAATATTAGCCACCGTTTGGGAAATCGCCCCCAATTTCACCGGCACCACCAAAAGCGTTTTTAACCGCCATTGAGCCGCTAAATCCGCCAAAGTTAGCTCGTAAGTGACAGGACAACCTAAACCCCCCAAACCCTCAATTAAAACCAAATCTTGGCTTTTTTGTAGGTTCAGCAGAGCTTGCCACACCGTCCCCAAAGGAATATTTCGACCTTCCAAATCAGCAGCCACAGGAGGCGCTAAGGGTGCTTGATATTGCAGCGGTGTGATCATTTCTAATTGACCCTGAAATAAGCCCTCATACCATTCTCGATCGCCTTGACCCGTTTGCATTAATTTCATCAGACCCAAGGCCTTGGATGGATAGTATTTTTGCCAATAAGCCACTAAAGCAGTGGTGACAACGGTTTTACCCGCATCGGTATCCGTAGCCGCAATCAAAAGACTATTCATAAAACTCCCAGGCTCAGTCAAGATCAGGTGAAATCACCAGCATTTATTATCTTATCCCCCATCACCCCACTTCCCCATCACCCCACACCCGTTCGGACTTCGGCGTGAGACTTCGGCGTGAGACTTCGGCGTGAGACTTCGGCGTGAGCTCAGTCGAACGCTCAGTCGAACGCTCAGTCGAACGCTCAGTCGAACGCTCAGTCGAACGCTCGGTCGAACGCTCGGTCGAACGCTCGGTCGAACGCTCGGTCGAACGCTGAGCTCACGGCCGAAGCCTGTCTCCTGTCTCGACTAGGAAATCAATTTTGCACGACTACTTAATATTTATAACTTACAATTCAGAATATAGCTCGATAGGAGGAACAATCCAATGCTATCAGAAAATGAAAAAAGAATTAAAGAGTTATGTCAAGAGTTAGGGCAATGTCTTTATAAACAATCCCAAGTTGAGGAATTTAATAACTTGGCAGAGATAGAGGAGACTGTTAGAGATTTAATGATTGAGTATGTCAACCCAGAAATCGGTATTTTTTTGTCAAAACAAGCACTGGAGAAACCGTCGGTCGGATGAGAAAAGTGAAAAGTATTTTGGGGGAATTAGCAATTACAGAAAAACAAGCAAAAAAATTAGATATAAAGTCTCGGACTCAGATGAGTCCAATGTTAGAGAAGAACTGTTTGCTATTAAGTGGCGATGAATCCTACGAGAAATCGGCGCAGAAAATCAAATCATTGACAGGGATTGCTGTTTCTCACAGTACCCAACAACGCCTCGTACATCGCTATGCTTTTGAAGAATTACCGTCTAACCCAGAAGTAGAAGTGGAAGAAATGAGCCTAGATGGCGGTAAGGTACGACTAAGAACTGCCAAGGGAAAAGCCTTAATTTGGCGTGATTATAAAGCAGTGAGTTTTCATCAACTGGGGGTAGCGGCTTTTTTTCAAGATAACTCAGCTTTGTTAGATTTGGTTAATTCTCAAGTTTTGGCTAAACCTTTAATTTGTTTAGGAGATGGACATGATGGTATCTGGAATTTATTTGGTCAGATAGGAGAGAAACAGGAAAGAATTGAAATTTTGTACTGGTATCATTTAATCGAAAACCTCTATAAAGTTGGCGGGTCATTCCAGGGAATTGAGGAGGTAAAATGTTTTCTCTGGAAGGGGGACGTGGACGCGGCTATCTCTTGTGCGCGAAGGATGCTCAGAGCCTCAAGTTGAGAATTTTATTATTTATTTGAACAAGCATAAACATCGAATTGTCAATTATGGTTATTTTCAAGAAGAGTGGATTTCCATTGGTTCTGGCTCCGGGTCATCTCAGGTGAAACAAATTGGGTTTCGTGTTAAAATTGCTGGCGCAAGTTGGAATTCTGGCAATGTACCGCAAGTCCTTCGTCATCGCTGTGCCTATCTGAATGGTTCTCTTTTTTAACTTTTTTATTGACCTCACCTTTGCATTAAGCATTTATGCAAAGGTGAGATGCTCCCCTATTAAACAATTGGGTGACATCTTCATAAAGATTTCCTTGATTAGCTTTCAATGCTAATACATAATCAGCGCCTTGCTCAATAATTGTAGAGGCAATTTCAGTTTGACATCCCATGGCATCAATACTTACTAAACAACCTCGAATTTCTCAAATCTTCAATAATTCAGGAATAGCAGTAATCTCATGGGATTTTTCAGCGATTTTTCGTTGACCAAGTACCAAATGATTAGTGGCTGACCAGACACTTACCATAGGAATTAAACTGCGGTTATTTCCTCGTTCTTTTGCCCCTCGTAAGGTTTTCCCGTCCACATTTAAGAGTTCTCCATTGGTCACCTGATGAACCGCTTGCATCCAACTAATAAAGCATGACTGGAGTTCTTCTGATTTTAAACGGGCAAATAATCGGATCAATGTATCATGAGAGGGAATCCCATTAGGCAGAGCTAGAAAAGTTTTTAGCCATTCATATTTGGTTATACCATAGGCAGCAACTGCTTCCCAGTTGTTCGCCCCACAAATGGTTGCACAGATATTAATCGCAATAATATCTATCAGCAAATGCTCAATGTTGTGTAACGCTCCAGGGTCTTTTAGAGTGCCAAAGTGTTTTTCAATCAGGGCTGTTAGTGATGAACATTTGTCCGTTAACATTGTTTTGTGCGAACCTGTAAATAGATAGTTAATATTCTGTATACTAACTTGAAAAATTTAATATTTATCTCCTAATTGCTATTCCATGAGGATATCTTGTAGATTTATTGCGTATCTTCAAGAATTGTGTGCGATTGCCCGGGCTACCTAACGAGCATATATAAACGAGCATATATAATAATGAAGAGAATAAAATGCTTGACGAAACTCATTAGATCGGAGAAAGGAGGTCAGTCATGGATCTGGTACAGTTTATGGTAGTTATCATCGTGGTTGGGGTTCTATTGTGGCTCGTGAACAACTACATTCCGATGGACAGCAAGATCAAGCAAATCCTGAACATTGTGGTTGTCATCGCCCTCGTTTTGTGGATTCTTAAGGTGTTCGGATTGCTGAGTTTTCTCAAGGGAATTCGTATCGGTAGGTGAGTGATGTTCTAGACGGAAGGAAAGGTTGAATTATTATGGATCTGATGTCCATCACACTGGTGGTGCGCTGGCTAATAGGCTGGGGATTGATGTGGCGGTTGCCGCGACTTCCAGACCTTTCAGTCGTCGGTTCGCCTAAAGTCTCGGTCTTGATTCCGGCGAGGAATGAAGAGAGTACCCTCCCTAATTTGCTAACAGCCTTAAAGCAGCAAACATTCAAGCCCTACGAAATCATTGTCATCGATGACCAGTCCGCCGATGCTACCCCACAGATCGCCGAACAGGCCGGGGTGAAAGTAGTGCAGACTAGCCCTTTGCCCACAGGTTGGACAGGGAAAAACTGGGCACTCAAAACCGGATATGCAGCCTCATCTGGCGATATTCTCGTCTTTCTCGATGCCGACACTGAGCCAGGGGAGGAGCTGCTCCGCAGGCTGGTGGCAACTGTTCAACACTTAGGTGGTCTGGTCTCAGTTCAGCCCTATCACCGCACTGAACGCCCCTACGAACTGTTAGCGGTTCTGTTCAATCTCGTCGGCTTGATGGCCGTCAAACTGGGAGCAAGAGGTGGTGTGGCTTTTGGACCGGCTATGGCTACCAGCAAGGATGACTATGAGCGGGTCGGCGGCCACGACGCTGTGGCAGGATATGTTGTAGAAGACTGGTTCATGGCTCATATTTATGAGAGTGCGGGACTGCCAGTGAGTGCATACATTGGTCATGGCCAACTGGACTATCGGATGTACCCCGGCGGGCTGCGGGACCTGGTTGTTGGTTTCGACAAAAACTTTGCAACGGCAGCAGGGGAAGTCTCTTGGCTGCGGATGCTGGCCGTTGTGTTCTGGCTTTCAGGGTTGTTCTGGGCGGCTTGGTGTCTGCCCGCATCCCTATTTGGCTGGCCGATTGTCGGGAATTCATCCTTACTATATAACGTACTGCTTTATCTTGCCTTCGCCATACAGTTAGCCATAATTGTATGGCCAGTGGGTTCATTCGGAACAATCGTCTTTTTCTTCCCCATTCCGGTTGCCTTCTTCATTGCAGTGTTCCTGCTGGCAATTCTGAATCTCGAACGTGGTCAAATCGAATGGAAAGGACGAAGGATAAGTACCCGATGGCAAGGTGAATGAATGAGATTATCTATACTACAGTTACCGGATGGGGTAATTGTCGGGCTTTGTGTGGTCGGTTGGACAGCCTGGTCACTTTTGATCGGTTTTGTCGGTCATCGACTTCCCCTGAAATTCCTAGAAACGGACACCTGCCTGACCCGGCCACGACCCTGGGGGGAAGATAGACAATGGTACAATCGGGTACTGCGGATCAAGCGATGGAAGGATCGGTTGCCAGAAGCAGGGGATTTCTTCCCAGGAGGTTTTCGCAAAACATCCGTTGGCGGTGGGGACTGTGCCGTAATGTCCCGTTTTTTGGCTGAAACCCGTCGCGCGGAATACGTTCACATCGCCATCTGGCTGTTTTGGTTAGTGACGATGCTCTGGACTCCTGGCTGGGGTGTGCTGGTAAACCTCGCCGTGGGAACAGCCTTCAACCTGCCTTGTTTATGGGTGCAGCGTTACAATCGGCTTCGGCTCCAGCATCTGCTCGTATTGAAAGGACAGGGAAAAACGATATGCTAAAGTATGAGCTTGGCTGTGAATTAACCTACAGCATTGAGCAAGCAAGCACTCTAATTCTTAATGTTGCTATTGTCAGCAACAACCATCAGATTATTGTTCAGGAAGACCTCCATTCTAACTCTCAACGGTCGATTGAGGAATACATCACTTCTGTCAGTGGAAATCGATACTTTCGACTCAATGCCCCTCCTGGCAATTTGCAAATTTCCTATCGAGCAACCGTTGGCTTATCTCCTTATTATTCAGACCCCAGTACGATTTTTGAAGTAAAGCCAGCCGATTTACCCCTCGATATCTTGTACTATCTTTATCCGAGTCGTTACTGTCAGTCAGATCGATTATTGCGCTTTGTCGCGGCTGAATTTGGCCATTTAGTCCCTGGTTATTCCAGGGTGACAGCTATCTGTAACTGGATTTATGACAATGTTTTGTATCTCTCTGGTAGCAGTGATTCTTTAACTTCTGCTTGCGATACAGCGATAGAAAGGGTAGGCGTTTGTCGTGATTTTGCCCATTTAGGCATTGCTTTTTGTCGAGCTTTGAACATTCCGGCACGCTTTGTTTCCGGCTACGCCTATGGTTTAAATCCCCCCGATTTTCATGCCTGGTTTGAGGCTTATCTAGGGGGTCGCTGGTATCTTTTCGATCCTACCCGCCTTGTGCCTCAGAGCGGGCTAATTCGCGTTGGCACAGGACGAGATGCCGCCGATGTTTCTTTTGCCACTATTTTTGGTCCGGTACAAATGAATCAGATGAGGCTTTTTATGGACTACTTACCCGATGCCAAGCCGATTTCCGAGAATATTTTGATACCGACAACAGAGGCGATCGCCATCTCTTGAGCGTACCCCAGTCAGGTATTGTAAAGTTTTGTAAAAAGTATATGCAAATGACTGCAAACAACTGCTAATATGGTTAGTGCAAGTTTACATTGCAGTTCACATGAAACTATCAGATTATGCTAAGAAAAAAGGGATCAGTTATGACACTGCTTGGAGAATGTGGAATCGAGGGCAGTTACAAGGAGAACGTCTTCCTACAGGAACAATTATTATTTTTGAAGATGACCGTTCTTGCGGT
>NZ_JADBTR010000040.1:0-30155 GCF_020246065.1 Microcystis sp. M144S2 | reverse complement strand
TTTTGGTATAATGGACGGACTACTATATGTTAAATCTATGGAAGCTCTAGATTTTTCCGATCAACTACAATGGACCGCAGAAGCCAAGGCAAAACTGAAAAATATCCCCTATTTTGTTCGTTCCCAAGCGCGTCAAAGGATAGAAGAATTAGCTCGTCATGCCGGTTCCGATCGAGTTACCGTGGAAATGGTAGAACAGGCTAGAATAGAATTCGGACAGTAGATTTTTAGCCGCCAATTTGCGACATAGTACGGGTATAAATGCCACTTGATGTGCCAGAATCACGCAGTTTAAAGTTTATTTCTGCCTTCAGTTCTATTAATTCCCGCACTCTTTCCCTGATTTCTGCCGGCGAAATTCCCTGACGGAGGGCAGTTTTTAGGTCAATTTGTCCGGTTTCGTTGAGGAGACAGGGACGCAACCAACCATCGGCCGAAAGACGTAGGCGGTTACAGCGATCGCAAAAACATTCCGACATCTGACTAATAAAGCCAATTGTACCCTTAGCCCCCGGAATTTGAAAAACATCGGCTGGACCATTTCCCCGCACTTGACCCTCATTTAAGCCCCATTTTGCCCGAATTCGCCCCCTTAATTCCTCGTTCGCAATCCAAGCTTTTTCTTGAAATAAATCACCGTTACCGATGGGCATAAACTCGATAAAACGGACGTGCCAACGCTTCTCGATGGTCAAAGCCGCTAAATCTTCCACTTCTGCCTCATTTATCCCCGGAATCACCACCACATTCAATTTTAAGGGGTCAAAACCCACCCTCTGGGCTGCTTGAATACCTGCCCAAGTTTTTTGCCAACGACTCCGGCCGCGATTACCGATAATTTTATCGAAAGTGTCGGGGTCGAGGGAGTCTAAACTGATATTAATCCGTCTTAGTCCGGCCTCATACAACATTTCGGCTAAATTGTCAAGTAAATAACCATTAGTGGTCAAGGCTAAATCGCTAGTGGCAGATAAAGAGGCGATATCGCGCACAATCTCCACTACTTCGGGATGTAAGAGAGGTTCCCCACCAGTAAGACGAAATTTGCGGAAACCGAGGGGAATAAAGACATTTTTGACTAAAGTAAGAATTTCCTCCCGGGTGAGTAATTCTTGCGGTCGAACATAGGCCAATTCTGCATCTTCAGGCAGACAATACTGACAGCGAAAGTTACAGCGATCGATTAAACTAATCCTGAGATAGTCAATTTGGTTCCTGTTCACGGGCAAATACTGTTATAAAACTTCATGAATTTATCATAACAATTCCGGCTCGATCGATATCTAGACATCGGGCGAAGTTTCCAGAAAACCACGGTTAAATCTAGATTTTAGTCTATGATGACAATAGATTTGGTCAATGGCAAGAGCCAATAACGATTGGGAAATTTGATAATTTTTCTTGATTGTACTTAACTAAAAAGGTCAGCTAACACCAGCAAGAAATATTAACCAATCCTCTAGATATGGACAAACAGAATACTATCTAAATTGAGCGAGCCAGTAATGCTATGATCAAAAATTAATTATCTTGAGATGGTAATTTGTGTGATGTTACCTTTTTTGCTACCCATTGCCCAAACTCCCCCTAGTGTAGAAATAATCCGACCGGTGCAGGTGCGTCCTTTACCGAATCAACTAGATCAAGTTCCCGTTTTTAATAGCAATAGTCCCGAATTATTGCTAGGAGAAGGGATTTTGCTTTCGACTTTTCCCCCCCAAGAGAAAAGTCTCCCCTCGGCCCATTTAAATTATGCTTTTCAGGGACGCTTTGATATTTTTGCCCACCATGTAGCCAGGGGGAATTTTCCCGATAATTTACGCACCCTTTATTTGGGGATATTACTCCACAATCCCAGTCCTAATCCAGTCACCGTTAAAATTCTGCAAGGGGCTAGTTATTTGAGTCAACCGGATGCAGCTTTTATCGATTTACCGGCACAAGTGGAAAATAATCAGGGGACAGTTTTTGCCGGGCCGGGAAGTCGGGTAATGGGGGATATTTTAATGGGGCAGCGTCAGGATATTTTTCCCGATAGGATTATTATTCCGGCGGGGGAGAGTTTTATGGTCTTAAATGCGGCGATTCCCGTGCGCGATTTGACTCCCCCTTTAAACGGTAGGTCCACTTATCTCCGTCTGGAAAGTGACGGTCTTCTCTACGCTGCTAGTTTAGCTCTTTATGCACCCCTAGATGAAAATGGACAGGAAAGACCACCAAATCTTACAGAGTGGCAAAATTTGCTAGAAAAAGGCGATTTATCGACTCCGCGAGATCGAGCGCCCACTCCTCCCCATAGTCAAGGACAGATAATTTATGGACGGGTAGCGGGGGTGTCCCAAGGTTCAGCTTGGCCGGCCCGATTGGTCGATCGAGCTTCTTTATGGTTAAATATTCCTGATTCTGGTCAATCTATAGCCTATGGGATTAGCACCCTACCCGGGGGCAAACTGGGAACGGAACAAAATCAAAGTGCTAGTATGTTAGTTCGCTATCCCGATACGGCCTATCAAGCTCATGGTAATTACGGTGTGGAATATCGGTTAAGTTTACCTCTATTTAATCGAAGTGATGAGGCGAAAACGGTGACTATTGCGCTAGAAACACCGATTAAAGAGAATATTATCGGTCAGGGTTTGCGTTTTCTCGATCCGGCTGCCCCACAAGTGTTTTTTCGGGGAACAGTAGCCGTCAATTATAGCGATGACCAAGGACAGGCACAAAGCAGATTTTTCCATCTCGTCCAAAGACGCGGACAAGAGGGGCAATCTTTAGTGAGTCTGACTATTCCTCCCGGGGATTGGCGTGTAGTACAGGTAAATTTTTTATATCCACCAGATGCGACCCCTCCGCAGGTTTTAACGATTAAGACCGAGTAGAACAAGTTTAAAATTGGCCGTTAACGATCGCAATATTCCATTGACCGTCTTGGTTGGTTTCAAAGGCAATTTGGCGACCATCACCGCTAATGGTGGGATTACGGACGCTTCCCCGCAGGTTAGCGGTTAACAGGGTTGCACGGGACTGGGAACGATCATAAACCATGACATCACTCTTGCCGCGTTCGCTGGAGATATAAGCAATTAAACGACCGTCAGCATTCAGAGATGGCTGATCTTGGCTAGAATCGCTACGATTTAGGTTAGGAAGATTAACTAAGCGCTTTTCTTGCAGATCGAATAGATATATACTACGACGACCGGATCGATCGGAAGCGAAGGCTAAATAGCGACCATCAGCACTATAACTGGGGAATTGATCGGGAGCAAAACTATTTAAACCACCGGCGGGAACTTGGGGAGTGATCAAGAGAGGGGAATTACAGCCACTTATCCCCGATAACAGCCCAAAAGAGGCCAAAAATCGCCCCAGCCAGACAAAAAAATTTTTTTCTTTCATCTTGACTTTTGACCCCAAATGTGCTAGTAACTTTCTTCCTTGCCGACGGTTTTGAGGGTAAGTAGTTGATTGCCTTGACTGAGACTATCGGCGATCGCTTCTCGAATCGGTAGGTCAATACTGGTTTCAGCGAGGATTTCTTGGGCTTTTTGCCGCAAATCTGCCCCGGTATCGGCATCTACTTGGTCTAGATCGAGTAATTCCTGCGATAGCTGTTCGATCGAATTCGGGTTAGTCATAGCTCAGGCTCCCAACAAGCTTAATTACACTTTTATTGTATTGTAAAGAATAAGGCTTCTGTTTGTTTTTGATTTTTCTCAGCGATTAAGGGATTTTGACAAGCAATTAACCTTTCTGATGGATAATCTTCACTCTCAAATTCCACTAAGTTCACTCGATCGAAATAATACTAATTGAATCACTATACACGGCCGCCATTTTAGCCTAAACTTCCCCCATTTGTCTATTTAAGGAATATTACAATAAACACGGGGTATATAAAGAAAAGTTAATGGGTTTATCCATTGATGGATAAGGGTTTTCGGCTATTGTAGTAGATATGTATGGGGGGGGAAGTTCAGCAATACTACCCAATCAGCACCCTCAAGTCTGGCGGTTTAGTGGAAGAGCAGTTTATTGTCCGCATGGCAAGAGGAAAGGCTAGAATTAGAGAAGATTTTAGACTTTAATAGCAATTACATTTTCTAAGTAGTACGGCTATGAGCATCAGCGATCCCACTAGCCAAAAAGCCTCGTTAACTCAGCTAAATCGCGCTCTCCGGCACTTTACCGACCGACACGAGTTAACCTTGCGATTTGCAGAATATCTCAACGATGACGAGCTTGACCCCCATAAAATCCTATTCTTCTATGGGGATGGTGGCAATGGCAAGTCGCTGCTGCTGAAATTCTTATTGGAAAATTGTTGCAAGCGCTTTCCTTTAGAAACTTGGACAGAACTTAAAACCAAAACCCATCCTGAAATTGTTGAGTTTATTAAGACAATTACTGACTGGGAAAGTGACTTTCAATTTGTGCCAGCCACACTGTTGGATTTTGAATCCCCAGCCAGGTCATCGCGACCAGAACAACCTCAAGACAATTTCGACGGGCTACTGATTTTGCATAATCAGTTAATAACCAATGCTGTTCGCTTGGGATATAAACTCTCTTTTCCGCTCTATGAATTTTCTTGCATCTGGCATTTAAAACAGACAGGAAAACTCACGAATGAAACTGATATAACTAAGTGGTTTCCTTCACAAGAGTTATTTGTAGTTGGTGGGATTATTAACACAATTAAAACGATCGCTCAGGAGAACAAAGACTTGGCGGCCATACTAGGCTTGCCCGGTACCTTAGCGACACTAACAGCCAGCACGTTGAATCTCATAGCAAAACATTTGGGTAAGGACTTGAATCGTTACCTAAATGGTCGAGGACTCCAGAAAAAAGATTTTCAACGGATCACCGAGTTAGACCCCGATACGGAATTGATTGTTGCTTTACCTAACTTTTTTGCGGAAGATCTCAAGGTCGCCATGCAAAGAGAGGGCGCTCCTGAAAAACTGGTGCTGTTTTTCGACACCCACGAAGCCTTTTGGGGAGAAGGGCGCAATCAAGGAAGTGCCAGATTTTTCAAGCAGGATGAATGGCTGCGGTGTCTGTTGTCGCAGTTGTTGGAGTTGCCCCAAATTGTCATCGTCATGGCAGGACGGGAAATTCCCCAGTGGCATCGAGCCAGCTATTGTTCAATTACAGCGGACAAGTTAGAGTGCAGGCAAGTGTTCAACTTTCAAGTAACCGATGCCCTCGACTACCTACAAAGAGTCGGAATTGAGGATACCCAAGTGCAGCAGAGCTTGATTGCCTATAGTAGTTTTGATGGCGATTCCGTTCATCCTCTCTTGCTGGGGCTATGCGCGGATTTAGTCAGGATGGCGCCAGAAAAAAAAGAAGCCTTTACCGCTGCCGACTTTCAATCCGTTTCCGAGACAGGAGAGGGATTTAATCGGAAATTAGGGATTTTGGTAGAAAGACTCCTGAAATACACAGACAGGGTGTTGGAAGATGCGGTTTATGTCTTGAGTGCCTGTCGAGCCTTTAATGAAGACCTTTACTTTCATCTGGGCGAATCCTTGAAATGCAATCCCTCCCATGCTGCCTTTGACTCGCTCCTCAGTTTTTCCTTCGTCTGGCAGGCAGAACAACAAGGTGAAGGGTGGTATCGTCTTCATCCCTTCATCCGTCGTTTCAACCACGAGCAGAAGCGGGAGCGAACCCAGGCTGCCCATCAAGTCTTGGAGCGGTACTATCGAGAAAGGGGCAATCTGGCTGAAGCTCTCTATCATGCTTACTGGCAAGAACCTCTGAGAGCAAAAGAGGAGTGGATCGAAGTTTTTGGAAAAGCCAACCAACAGGAGGACAATGAACTATGTCAGGCACTAGCGGAAATCAAGAAAGAAATTCCTTTCTAGACGGCCAAATTGCCCAATTAATGGGGGATTATCTAACTCGCTTGCAGCGATATGAGGAAGCTAGGGAGGAATACCAAGAAGCTAGTGAAGGGTATGAAAATATCTCTCCCGCTTCCCCGGACTTTGAGACAGCCCAAAATAACCAAAAAGTAGTTCTGGGAAAACTTAATCGCTTACCAGAGCGGCAGAAATCCAGTCAAGACTACCGTTTAGAAAGGCTCTTTGCTGTTGAAAAGGAACAATCTCGTTCAGTTTCCTTAAAAAGCCGAGTCAATTTGAGCCAATGGTTGCAAAATGTTTTTGAGGAAAGCTGGCAGACGATTGAACAGCTTTTTGCACCTGGAGAACCCTGTTTTGCTTATGCTTATGCCTTACGCGAGCGCGGGGCTGATTTTATGGATTCCAAGACGGTTAGCGATTTAATTGAGACGATTTATACCAGTCAGGAGGAGCATCGCCGCAGACAAGCAGCACTGCGCTTGGGAGAGATGGGAACTGCATCTTCTGAGGTATTGGCGGCTCTGACTCACTTGCTAGAGGCAACTCAGGATGAAGAAACCCGTTGGAGTGCGGCAGAGAGTTTATGGCGGCTCGCTCCGCATAACTTGGCAGGTGGGTTGAGGAGAGTTAAAGATTTAGGAATGCTGATCGGGGAACACCCAGTGACTCTAATGGTGGCTGTCTTGCCTAAAACTGACGCAACGAGGGCGGTTCTTTTAAGGGTTTATCCGATGCGAAACCAGAAATATTTGCCTGCCCACTTACAATTAGTGGTGCTGGATGAGGCTGGGAAAACCTTTTTGGAAACTGAGGCAAGAGAACTGGACAATTACATCCAACTCAAGTTTAGTGGTTCACCGCGAGAACAGTTCAGTGTCAGGGTGGGACTGGGAGAGGCAAATATTACCGAAGATTTTACCCTCTAGCAGAACTTTCCCCCTGAGAAATTGCTAGGAACTAAAGTACAAGTAAACGGAGAAAGTTTAATCATGAAAACCGCACTAACCGAATACAAGCATATTCAAATAGACGAACGCGGGATACCAATGATTGCAAGCTCGACAATGAAGGTGATTGATCTGGTGATGGCTCAGATGGCTTACGGTTGGACTCCTGAAGAAATTCAAATCAACCATCGCCATTTGAGTATGAGTCAGATTCACTCAGCCTTCGCCTACTATTGGGATCATAAAGAGGAATTGGACGGGGCGATCGCTGCCGATCTGGAGTATGCCCAAAAAATGCGGCACTCAGCGATCGAGTCGCCTTTTGTGGCCAGACTTAAAACACAAGGAATTCTCAAGTGAGCCTCAAACTTTATATGGATGAAAACGTACATGGAGCCATCACGATAGGATTGCGCCTTCGAGATGTTGATGTGCTGACAGTTCAGGAAGATGGTTATTCTGGTAGCCCTGACCCCGTAATTCTAGACCGATCAACAGCACTAGGAAGAATTGTTTTTACACAAGACAGGGATTTCTTAGTTGAAGGGAGTCACCGTCAGACAGTAGGAATAGACTTCGCTGGAGTTGTTTATGCTCATCAGTTAATGGTTTCAATTGGCGACTGCATACGCGACTTAGAACTCATCACCAAACTGGGAAACCCCGAAGAATTTGTGAATCGCATTCAATACTTACCCTTTTAAATAGGCGATCTATTAATATTTTTTTTAACAACGACAGGTGGTAGCAATGGTTAAGTTAGTGACTGTTAAATTGGGAGAAGGCAACTGGGAACAGGGATTTCCTGTTATCCTGCAAATTGCTGAGGAAGGCTCCCCTCCTTCGATCGAAGTTACAGGTAAATTGCCAAGCGCTCCGGAAATTCCCCAAAACTATGACCAATGGCAGTCTAGTTATAGACATTTGCCTGTTGTTGTCAGGCTAACAGCACCTGCTACCCAAATTACCAATGTTTCCACTACTGCCGACTGTCGCCAGACCCTTCAAACTTTGCAAGATAGCCTCAAACGCTGGCTGAACTCCGAGTCGTTTCGTCCGGTGAGAGAGCGTCTGTTAGAGAATTTGAACCGTTCCGAACCCATTCGCTTCATCATTCAAGCTGGGGATGGCTATTTGCGGCGGCTACCTTGGAATTTGATTGAGTTCTTTGACCATTATCCCAAGTCAGAGGTTGCGATCGCCGCTCCTGTCTTTGAAAAAATTGTTAGCCCACCTTCCCCCACCAAAAGGCTGAGAATCTTGGCAATTTTAGGCAATAGCGAGGGCATTGACGTGACGGCAGATAGACGCTTCTTGGAGAATTTGCCAGGGGCTGAGACGGTTTTTTTGGTAGAACCGCCTCGACAAAAGATTAGCGAACAACTTTGGGAACAACACTGGGACATCCTTTTTTTTGCCGGACACAGCCATACGGAAGGGGAAGTGGGGCGCATTTATATTAATCAAAGGGAAAGTTTGACTATCGGTGAGTTAAAACATGGTTTGAGGACAGCGATCGAAGGGGGGTTACAGTTAGCCATTTTTAACTCTTGTGATGGGTTGGGGTTGGCCAAGGAATTGGAGAATTTGCAAATTCCTCAAGCGATCGTCATGCGAGAACCTGTACCCGATAAGGTGGCACAGGAGTTTTTAAAGCATTTTCTCAAGGCATTTTCTAGGGGTAAATCTTTGTATTTGTCGGTGCGGACGGCGAGAGAACGTCTAGCTGAAGAAGGATTAGATACGGAACTGCCGGGGGTGATGGGGCTGCCCCTTATTTGTCAAAATCCTGCTGCTACTCCTCTGGTTTGGACAAGGAAGAAGAAGCTATCAATACTTTATCAGGGTAAGCTGGTTATCGGTGCTTTAGCTTTGGGGGCTGTTTTACTGTTAATACCAAAAATAATTACAATTACTTCCCCTTATCGGGTCTATGACCCGAATAAGGAACAGTTGAATGCTGACCTTAAAATTTCCTATCCCAAAAACTGGAAAATTACATATCCCAAAAGTTGGCAAGCGATACCTGGAGAGCTAATAAATGGGGAAGTAGTTCAATTTGTTGCTCCAAAAGATAATATATCAAAATCTTTTCCTGCGATGGTTATAGTTAATATTCATTCCTTAGAATCCCCTACTACACTAGATGAATTTACTAAAAAGACGGTCAATCAAATTAGTCAAAAATTTACGCAAGACTTTATTACTAAACCAATCCCCGCTAAGTTGGGTAAGTTAGATGCTATGCAAATTATTTATACTGAACAACAGGGAGGTAAAAAAATTAAAATCAAACAAATTTTGTCATTAACGGCAAATCACGCCTACATTATTAACTATAAAGCGGAATCAGAAAATTTTTCTGAACTTGAGGGAACTGCTCAAAAAATAATTAATTCATTCACTATTGATTAAACTCTGTTTTTGCAGTTAGATTGATACAAAAATGATAACAAATGGGGAAATATTCATGCAAATTCAGATTGCTTTACCTGACAATATTGTATCTTCTCTTGAAGCTAAATGGGGAAGTTTAGAGTGTAGGTTAATGGAAATGGTTATCGTTGAAGCGTATTGGCAAAGGTCGATTAGTGTTGGGAAAGTGCGAGAGTTATTAGGGATGAAAACTCGCCTTGAAGTTGACGCATTTTTAAAAGCTAAAGGGGTAGATTTACCTTACAGTGAAGCTGATTTGGAAGCGGATAGTCAAATCCATGAACAACTGCGACAAGAAGAAAAATTAAAACCCCTATGATTGTGGTTTCAGATACTTCACCGATTTGTTATCTTTTACTTAACTTATTGGTCAAATTCAATAATTTCTATAGTCAAAATCTCCTTAGATTTATTCACAACTAGCTCAACTATTTCCAACCATTGTGAACCTAGCAAAGTTTCTGGAATTTCATCTCCAGCATGAACCGGAATAATAAACTCTTTACCATCAATAATGACCTGACCTTCATAAAGGTCAAAAAACTCCTTTCCTCTAGCTGTTTGCATCTCAATTTGGGAGGCAATTAAAGTCCACTGTAGTGCTTCTAAATCTTGGGAGTTAATCGCCAGCCAACCGGTGGTAAAACCTGTATCTAGTAGAACTTCAAGGGGAAATTGTTCGCCATTAGCTGCTATCAAGTCAATTTCAAAGAGTAACTCTCCATTTTCTCCAAATATGCCTACAATCATATCATGCCACAGGCTCCTGTTTCATTGAGGCGGAAAGTAGTCAATTTAACTTCTGTATTCGCATATTGATGGCGAATTTTTTGCATTAAACCTTCGAGGGTAGGGTCAATTAAATAATCTCCACTATTGGCTTCAATAGCAATAAACCAGTTATAATATTTCTCGATCAATTCTGGACGTATTTGCTCGAAAATCTCTCGACAGCGCCTACCAAGTTCATCTCTTCTAGTTTTGCGTAATGCTAATTCTTGGGGTGAAATGATAGAGTCTGACAAGATTCTTCCTTGATATTTTTGGTGACTTTTGGATAGTTGTTTCATCTTGCTAATATTGACTGATTACAGGTATTTTAAGTTAAACAAACCAGATTTTTATCTCGCACCAAAGTAACTCATTAATTCTGGATTACACAAATTATACACTAACTAATTAATTAAATCAACTACATTCATGCTGACTTCTACTGAATCTCTTTGAGTTTTTCCAATGCTGTTTGGTACATTTCTATATTATTTTGTTGTTGATAGAGGTCTGCAGCTTTTTGTAAGTCTTCTCTAGCTCCTTGTTTGTCTTTAAGCTCAAGACGAGCAAGCCCTCGATTGTAGTAAACTTCAGCTAATTGGGGATTGACAATTGGTTCTCTAGTCAAAGTAACTTTAAATTCCCCCTTACCTGGGCGGGAAATTCTTAGGGTTACTTGGGTTCCCTTCTTACCGCGCAATAAATTAACTACTTCTTCTAAACTCAGATTAGCGGTGGATTTATCGTCAATTTCTAGCACTTGGTCGCCTGTTTTGATACCTGCTTTGTAGGCTGGTAAATTGTCAGTTACTGCTACGATTGTTAGAATTTTAGTCTGTGCATTAATTTCTGTTTGAACACCAATTCCTGCAATCTCCTGAACACGCAATAAAACTTGGTTATAATCTTCAACAGCTTTCGGATAGTCTTTCAGACTAGCGCGGATTAAGCCCCGAATGTAGTAAGCCTGCAATAAATCAGAATTCAGGTGCAAAGCTTTGTTAAGGTCCTCAATTGCTTTCTGACTTTCTCCCTGTTGAGCAAGGGCAATACCGCGTCTTAAGTATGCTTCGACATAGTCAGACTTGAGACGAATCGCTTCAGTATAATCAGTGATCGCTTCAGTATAATCTCCTTGACTATGGTGAGCATAACCTCTATTGAAGGAGACTTCAGCATTTTCAGAGCTTGCTAGAGAAGTTTCCTTGCTCATTGTTGGGACTTGGGAAGCTGTAAACTCTCCATTTTGAGTTCTTCCTCGGAAATCATGAGCACCAGCATAAATTGAGTAAGTACCCTTTATCGTCTTATTCGGCAAAAATTCTAGGCGCACATCAGTATTTGGAAAACCAGCAGCCTGCAAAGTTCCAAGTATTCCAAATAGCTCTAGAACGTTGTTTTGATTAATAAGTCCCTCAAACACTCCTTCACCATAAAGTCCTTGAGAAAAAGCTATCCGTACTTGAACCCTACGAGACGAACTATCGATCTCAACGATTTCGATAGATATCTTGCCCGGTGATTGAAAGGTAGTATTTAGAGCTGGTCCCTCATATAAAGTAACATTGGCTGGTTCTACAGCAGATGGAGTTCTTTGAAGTTCGGTAATTCTTGCCAATGCTTGCCGAGAAAAAAATGTGTTCCCTTGCTGCCGATAGAGTGCTACTGCTTTCTGAAAATCAGCCAAGGCTGATTGCCTATCTCTCAATTTACTGTAAGCCAGTCCTCTATCGTAATATGCTTCGGCATAGTTAGGATTAAGCTGGATCGCTTTATTGTAGTAAAAGATCGCTTCCTGATTGTCTCCTTCGTTAGAATAACGTCCACCCCAACTATAGTAAAAATAAGCATTATTGGGATTAAGCCGAATTGCCTTTCCTAAATCAGCAATTGCTTCAGCTCTATCTCCCCGATAATATTGAAGAAGACCACGGCTATAGTAAGCATCAGCATAATTGGGAGCAATTTCAAGAGCTTTGTTTACATCTGCTAAAGCACCTTCTCTATCTTCCCATTCAGATCTGATGTAACTTCGCTGGAGGTAAGACTCTGCATAATCAGGGTCAATTTCAAGAGCTTTATTGACATCGGCTAAAGCACCTTCTTTATCTCCTAACTTAGCTCTAACAGAACTACGGTTATTGTAAGCCCAGGGATGAGGATTAATTTTAATCGCTTGATCATAGGCTACAATCGCTTCTTGATAACGTTCCTGCGCTTGTAGTAAAATTCCTTGATATACGCGAACTAAAAAATCCTTGGGATTAAGAGCAACAGCTTTCTCAATAGATGCCAGAGCTTCTGGATATCGCTGTAAATTGATAAGTGCTTCACCTTTTCCTCGCCAAGCAAGAGCAAATTTTTCCTGACTTTCTTGAATGGCTCTTTCAAAAGCTTCAAGAGCTTCTGAATATTTTTCTAGAGATAACAATACCAGCCCCCGCGAATACCAAGCTTGATAAAAATCAGGTTTAATTTGAATTGCCCTGTCAAAGGCAGCCAAAGCTTCTTCATATTGTTCTAACCGCCATAGTTGATTGCCATAATTTAGCCAATTGATAGCATCATTGCTGTTGTTTGGTTTTTGTACTCTTTTGAGTAAAGATAATTTGATTGATTGAGTCTCTGATTCAGTAAGTGATGGTGGTTCAGCAGTATATATCCTCAACTGCGTCGGTTCTATTCCCACCTTAGTTACTAGACTCAAAAAAGTATTAATTGGGACTCCTAGACTATAACCTAGATGCATCGAACGTCCTGATCCAGCTTCATCTACAACGGCTTCTCCGTCTGCTCTTCCGTGAATCCCAATAACGTGTCCACGTATATCTAACACGGGACCACCACTAACCCCCGCTTCAGTGATATTAGTATAAACCAATTCATAACCATAAGTTAAAGAAAGAGAATCTTTGACTGATATAGATCCCCATTCTTTGTTGAAAAGAGTTCCAATGGTAAACAAGCGATTATTTTTTCCATTGGCTACTGTTGAACCTGGCAAACCCGAAACAAAAACTAACCCCCCCTTCTTCTCTAAATCGTGTCTTGCTAACGTTGCTACCTGATAAGAAAGCTTGCTGGTAAATTTCAATACAGCTAGGTCAACACCTGGTAAGGTTTTTACTGTATTTTCATTCACATCCACTAAATATCGTTGATTATCAGGGGTGATAATCTCAAGTTTTTTTCTATCACATTCCTCCGTTTCACGGATAACGTGTTCGGCAGTAAGAACAGTATAGGTGTTGCCTTGTTTGACTATAATTACCCCCGATCCTTTGCAATGTGATGTATTTGGCACATCGATTTGTACTGTAATTTGTTGGGCAATATTGTTAACATCATTAGCGATAGGCGGCAAGTTTTCTTCCGTTGCAGTGGGAGTTCCAGCAGCTAACGCCTCTACTGAGGCATATTGCGGAGCTAATTGAGCAAAAGTCTGTATGGGAATGCCCCAACTGTAGCGGCTCATCAAATCTCGTAGGGCATCAGTAGGACGAGAACCATCTTCATAGACATAAGGATCTCCCCACAGAGGATCGGCGTGAATGCCATTAATGCCAATAACCTGACCCTGACGGTTCAGAATCGGTCCCCCACTCATGCCCTTTTCAATGTTGTTGCTGTAGCCTATCTGGTAGCCTTCCTTAAAAGCTCGTTCCGGCACTAATAAAACTTGTCCTGTCGCCAAAGTAAACCCACTGGGTTGAGATAAATCAGCATCAAAGGGAAAGCCAGCCGCAAAAATTGGCTCGTTGACTGCCACCGTTGCTAAATTGGTCAGGGAAGCCACTGCATAGTCAGCACTGGCACGAAATTGCAACAGGGCTAAATCCTTCCCTTGAAAGTTTACTCCCGCGACTGACGTGGCTTTATGGAAGTTACCGTCAGGAGTTTGGATGCGAGTAGATTTTCCAGGGGCGAGGACGTGCTGGTTAGTCAAGACGGTATAAACCTGACCTTCTTTTTTAATCAAAATTCCCGACCCACCACTATCTCCTGATAAAACTTTGACCGTGATAGACTGAGCCAGCTTTTGTAGTTTTTGTAGTTGCTCCGGTGACAGTTGAGAAGTGACGGTTTGCGCTACTACGCTGGGGACAGTCCAACTGAGAGGAAAACTCTGGATAGGGAGCAACAATAAGCCTGCCATTCCCGTTGCCAGGACTAGAAATTTATAATTCATCAGCTTTTGTCCTCTCCTGCGCTTGTAGAAGGCTAAAACCCAGCTAATTTTACTCCGCAGTGGGGGCTTTTTCCAGAAATTGCTCGAAATCGTAGTAATACTGAGGCGAACCATCTTCCGATTGCACAACGGGTCCTTGAGCGCGAAAACCGACACTCATCATATCTTGAAGAACGCGATCAGGATCGTCATTACTTCTGAGAGTAAATAGGACTTGCAGGCAAGGCCCCCCATATTCCCCCGCGACGCAGATAACCTTTTGTCCGCTCTTAATTCCGTAGGTTAGATACTTGAGAAGACCTTGTTCCGAGGCTGACTGGAATTTAGCAGAAACTTCTTGACAGCGAACCTCAGGGGTATATTTACCTCCCCAGTTTTTCACCCAGCGAATGACGGCAATCTTTTTTCCCGTTGCAGTAAGAGCATAGGTGGTAGGTACACCCCGATTCGTTTCGCAGGAATAGGTATTAGTTTGCGCCTCCCCAGGCTGGCTGCTAATCGTCAAAGCCCCAACAGCCAGCGTACTAGCCGCCATTAGTGAAGCGAACAAGTTGAGTTTCATAGAAATCCCCCTCTGAGTCCAGCGACAACTAGATTCTAGCTCAAAGTCTTTGCTGCGGGTGTTAGCTCAAGGACTTTTTTTGATAATTCTTTACATTTTTCCTGATTGACTTGATTGGGATTTTTTGGCTTTAACTAACGGCTCTTTTCGTTTCTGTGTGGAAGGAAGAAGAATAGAGATAATTTTCCAGAACTATAGTCTTCAAAGCTTTGCCTAGCAAGACTACTAGGAATGATCAGCACTGATTATCATACAAAGTCGAGAAGAGCCGCAAAAACTCGCATTGTGACCGTTTGAAGTATAGCAAATCCGTTTTTGATCGATAGTACGATTAACTCCCAATCCAACTTTCAAAACCCAGTTATGAATTGTTTCCCCCCTCTCCCCATCTCCTCTCTCCCCACTCCCTCAAAAAAAATTTTCCCAGAGGTGCTTGACATAACCCTGATGATGAAGTTACAATTGGAATTGTCGCAAAAATGGGATTGTAGTTCAATTGGTTAGAGCACCGCCCTGTCACGGCGGAAGTTGCGGGTTCGAGCCCCGTCAATCCCGTAGAAATTTAGGTTAGAGTCGCCTAGGGCCAGTTAACCTGTGGGCAGTAGGATAAATGAACAGGATCCTACTGCCTAGATTGGTTCTAATTTACCGATAAACCGGCATTAGCTTGAGTATAATCGGGTAATTCAATCTTTACCGGTTGTACCCGCCAGATTTTCTCGCAGTATTCCCGAATCGATCGATCGCTAGAGAATTTTCCCATGCGGGCCACATTAAGAATCGCTAAACGACTCCAATGTTCTTGATCTTTATAAGCGTGACCGACTCCTTCCTGACAGTCGATATAGGATTGATAATCGGCCAGTAACATATAGGGATCATTGTAGATAAGATTATCCACAAGCGGGCGGAATAAACTACTATCACCCCGGCTAAAAAATCCCGAACCAATGAGGTCTAATACTGCCCGCAATTCTTCGTTATGGTAATAGTATTCTTGGGGATTATAACCGGCGGCTTTCTTAGCATAAACCTCCTCGGTTGTCAAGCCAAAAAGAAAGAAATTTTCCGCCCCCACCTCTTCACGAATTTCGATATTTGCCCCATCGAGAGTACCGATAGTTAAGGCCCCATTCATAGAGAATTTCATATTACCGGTTCCCGAAGCTTCTTTCCCGGCGGTGGAAATTTGTTCGGACAAGTCTGCAGCCGGATAAACCCGTTGACCGAAGGTGACATTATAATCGGGGAGGAAAACCACTTTTAAACGTCCTCCAATCGTCGGATCATTATCAATCACTTCCGCCACAGAATTAATCAATTTAATGATTAATTTCGCCATAAAATAACCCGGGGCTGCCTTACCACCAAAAATAAAGGTACGGGGGGTAATATCGAGATTGGGGTTATTTTTGAGACGATGATAGAGAGTAACGATGTGTAAAACGTTGAGGTGTTGTCGTTTATATTCATGAATGCGTTTTACCTGCACATCAAAGAGGGTACTAGGATCAACTTTAATGCCGACTTTTTTATCGATATAATTGGCTAAATCTGCCTTAATATCGTATTTAATTTGTCGCCAATAGTCCCGAAATACTCCATCATCCACATAGTTTTCTAAACCGCGTAAATCCTCCAGATGCTTAATCCAATTTTCGCCGATTTTTTCGGTAATTGCAAAAGTTAAGCGGGGATTACTAGAAACTATCCAGCGTCGGGGAGTAACTCCATTGGTTTTGTTGCTAAACTTTTCGGGAAAGAGTTCATAGAAATCGCGCAGAACATCTTTTTTCAGTAATTCTGTATGGAGGGCTGCCACCCCATTAATTGCCTGGGAACCCACACAGGCAAGGTGAGCCATACGGACGTATTTTTCGCCGCTTTCATCGATTATAGACAAACGGGACATTTTGCCGTCATCATGGGGATAAATAATGCGAATTTTATCCAATAAACGATGGTTAATTTCATAGATAATTTCCATTAATCGGGGGAAAAGACGACCAAAAATACTCAAAGGCCATTTTTCTAAAGCTTCTGGCAAAAGAGTATGATTGGTATAGGCGAAGGTATTTTGAGTAATAAACCAAGCTTTATCCCAATCGAAATGATGCACGTCAATTAACAAGCGCATTAACTCTGCTACTCCGACGGAAGGGTGAGTATCATTCAATTGTACCGACCATTTTTGATGAAAATTATCGAGACTGGGGTTCTCATGTAAGTGAATACGAATCAGATCCTGTAGGGAACAGGAAACAAAGAAATATTGCTGTTCTAAACGCAGTTCTTTGCCTTGAATTGGTTCATCGTTAGGATAGAGAACTTTACTGATATTTTCCGAGTGAACTTTATTATCCACCGCACCATAATAATCGCCGCGATTAAAGCGACCAAAATCAAAAGATTCACAAGCTTCTGATTTCCAGAGACGCATGGTATTAGCGGTGTTAACTCGATAGCCGAGAATTGGGGTATCGTAGGGAATTCCTTTGACTACATAATCGGGAATCCAATGACTGCGATAATTACCATTTTCGTCGGTATAGGATTCGGTATAACCGCCAAATTTTACCTCTACCGATGATTCCGGTCGGGCAATTTCCCAGGGATTTCCATACTGTAACCACTTATCAGTTATTTCTACCTGCCAACCGTCGTGGATTTCTTGATCAAAGATACCAAATTCGTAGCGAATACCGTAACCAATAGCCGGAATTTCTAGGGTAGAAAGGGAATCTAAATAACAGGCAGCTAAACGACCTAAACCACCATTTCCTAACCCCGGTTCTTCTTCCTGGGCAATTAATTCTTCTAGTTTTAATCCCGATTCGCTGACAGCTTTCTCGACTTGTTCGTAGATACCGAGATTAATTAAATTATTAGCTAAATGGGGACCGACTAAAAATTCGGCCGAGAGATAACAAACGGTTCTGACATCTTTTTTTAGATAGGTTTGTTGGGTGGTTAACCAACGCTGCAATAAACGATCGCGGATTGTATAAGCCAGGGCCATGTAAAGATCGTTTTTGCTGGCTAATTCCGGTAATTTACCTTGAATATAGAGTAAATTATCCCTTAAAGCCCGTCGGATAGTTTCTGTGTCTAATCCTGTTCTGTCGTCTTCGATGATAATCGGACAAACAAAAGTTGACTCTGGAGATGGATTCATAGGAGCATTTTTACTGAAGATTTACTGCTCCTAGTCTAAAATAATCTGTCTTCAAATTTTATCAAGAAAAGCTTAAATCTTGACTAAGATTTAAGGTATAGTAATGACAGAGTTAAGGTGATTAAATTTCAATTACCGAGGGGAAGTGAGGACAGGGAAAAGTTTGAGCAATGGGTGCTTTTGTGACGGGTGGAACGGGTTTTATCGGGGCGATAATCTTGGGAAAATCGCCCTCTATACTCCTTGATGGCGTGAAAATGTCAAAACAGTCTATGTACTACGATTCCTCGAATGTGCTGAGATGCTTAAGTAGTTAGGTGTTAAAAGTTGTCAGACACCCCCCTTATCAAGGTAGTAGGGTTGATTCATGAATCAACCCTACTATGAATCAACCCTAGGGGCAGGGGGGATCAGACGCAAAATCTATTTAATAACTCATCTAGGAAAACCTGTTCTTGCTAAAATAACTCCAATTTTAAGCGCCATCATCCCCCCAAGAACACTGCCAAAGCAGTAAATTAAGCCAAAAGTCATGTTTCCCCGCTCTAAAAACTTGTTAACCTCCAAACTATAGGTGGAAAAAGTTGTATAGGAACCACAAAAACCCGTGGCAAGCATCAATCCTAATTCTGGGGAAATTATGCGAATATTTTCCCTGACTATAGTAAAGATATAGCCAATAATTAAACAGCCAGAAACATTAACAAAAAATGTCCCAAAAAATTGCCATTCTTGACCGAAAAGACTTTCAAATAATTTCGCAATATAAAAACGACTCAAAGCCCCAAAAATAGCCCCAATCGCCACGAATAAACTATAACGTCCCCTGAAAAAATCCATGCAGTCTGTCCTAGCCTTAAATAGTCAATAAATTGGAGAATTAAGTAGCTGGTTATAATTAAATTTAAAAATTGATTTTAGGTTCGATCCCCCCTGCCCCCCTTAATAAGGGGGGTGCCGATAGGCGGGGGGATCTGATAGTTTTTAACGCCTACCTACTTAACCTAGAAAAACTTGGGCAATAGCTGCCCCGATTCTCACGGCAATCAATCCGAAAATTATACTAGCAACGGCAAAAAAAAGACTGAGAAAATTTTGCTGATTGCGCCAGAGGATCAAGATATCTAAACTATAGGTAGAAAAGGTGGTATAGGCTCCTAAAAATCCCGTTCTCACCATTAAATCTAGTTGGTGGGAATAAAAGGAAAAACTGGGTAAAATAGCCAAAAAGAAACCGATAGCTAGACAGCCGGTTAAGTTAATAATAAAGGTTCCATAGGGAAAGCGCAAGCCGAATTTTGCTTTTGTACATTCGGTAATATAATAACGAGATAACGCCCCCGGAACCGCTCCGGCTACAATTGCGAAAACATCGTTCAAATCTGACATTGTATCTAATTTTTTTGCTATCTTTGTCTAGGCTCTATGATAATTGATGCGGTTATCGATCGCATGGCCCATATTTTCAGGGGTGTTATTGTCGAGGACAACCCTATGATTTTAAAATAGAGGGATGAAAATTCAACCGCGTAAACGTTTTGGACAACATTGGTTAAAAGATGAATCGATACTTGATCGCATCATCGGCGCTGCTAATTTACAATCCGAGGATCGGGTATTAGAAATCGGACCGGGTACAGGCATTTTAACCCGTCGTCTTCTCGATGGCGCTCGATTGGTTGTCGCTGTAGAAATCGATCGAGATCTATGGACAATTTTAAATAAAAAATTTGGCCAACAAGATAACTTTCATCTCATCCCAGGCGACTTTCTTACCCTTAAACCGGAGCAACTGCCGCCGGTTAATAAAGTAGTGGCTAATATCCCCTATAATATCACCGGTCCGATCCTCGAAAGGCTCCTCGGTTCGATCGCCCATCCCTTCACCCCCCCTTACCAGAGTATTACCCTCTTAGTCCAGAAAGAAGTCGCCGAAAGATTAGTCGCTGTCCCCTCTACCAAAGCTTACAGCGCTCTCAGCGTCCGCATTCAATACCTTGCCGATTGTCAATGGATTTGTGATGTACCCCGGCGGGCCTTTTCCCCACCTCCCCAGGTAGATTCGGCGGTAATTCAGCTTTTACCCCGTGTTTTGCCGAATAATGTCAGTAATGCTGCCTTTTTGTCCACTTTAATTAGCTGGGGTTTTGCCAACCGGCGCAAAATGTTACGCAATAATCTAAAAAATTGTCTAGATAGCGATCGATTAAGCCAAATCCTGACACAATTAGAGATTAATCCCCTCGCTCGCGCCGAAGATCTCAGTTTATCGCAATGGATTGACTTGGCGGAAAAATTAGGTCAATTGCCAAAATTTTAGATTTTTTTTCTTGACAAATGCACAGTTATACCCTTCTAGCCCCCGCTAAAATTAATTTATATCTAGAAATCGTTGGCGATCGCCCCGATGGTTTCCACGAGTTAGTGATGGTGATGCAGACGGTGGCATTATGCGATCGCATCACTCTCCGGCCTAACGGATTGCAGGAATTCCGTCTCTTTTGCCATCATCCCCTCGTCCCCCAAGATAGCAGTAATCTCGCCCATCGGGCCGCCACTTTGATGGCGAAGGAATTCCCCCGCCTCTTTGCCAATTACGGCGGCATCGATATCACCATCGAGAAATATATTCCCGTGGCTGCCGGTTTAGCGGGGGGATCCACCAACGCAGCGGCGGTGTTAGTCGGCATCGATTTAATCTGGGAATTAGGGTTAACCCGTCCGGAATTAGAAACTTTAGCGGCAAGATTGGGGTCCGATACTTCCTTTTGTGTGACAGGAGGAACGGTTATCTGTACGGGAAGGGGAGAAATTCTCGATCCGATCGCTCCTCTCACTGGATTATGGGTTATTTTAGCTAAATACGATCATTTATCCGTTTCTACACCCTGGGCCTACCAAAGCTATCGGCAAAAATTTCAGGATACCTATCTGTCTTCTCCAGAGGACTTTCATCACCGCCGTCAGCAGGTGAGTTCCGGGGCTTTGGTACAAGCGATCGCCCAGAAAAAACCAGCTGCTATCGGCAAATTTATCCATAATGACCTCGAAAAGGTGGTTTTACCCGAATTTCCCCTCGTAGCCGAGTTAAGACAGGTTCTAGGCGATTTAGGCGGCTTGGGAACGATGATGTCAGGCTCTGGCCCGACGGTTTTTACTCTCTGTTCATCTCAGGAAGTGGCGGAAACTATCGTTAAAGAGGCCCGGGAAATTCTCGTCGCTCCCGATCTACAATTTTGGATAGCCCCAATCACCGATACAGGCATTCAAGTGACTTGAGAAAATTAAAATTGACCGCCTTTACCAAGATAACCAAACTCGCGGAATAATTGCCTCTCGATCGCTCATTTCTCGCCTTAAAATTTGCCAAACCTGCTGAAACCATTGTCGCACTTCACCGCTAGAATTACCCCGATAACGACACAAAAGACCATCTCCTAAAGTGCTAGTAACTCCCATCTCTCCTTCTAGGGAAAAATCTCTCACTTTCTCGATTAAATTTCTGCCCACCGGTTGACCGATATAAACTAAAGTACCGATCAGGGCGCTATCATTTAAACTGGAAAATCCCTCGATCATTTTACCACCCAACAGGAAGGAGCGATCGATCCATAAAGGTTGTCCTGATCGCCAAATTTCCCAATTAGAATGCCATTCTCCCGCTAAAAATTTCTCCCCTCGCGCACTGCGACCAAAACGGGTAATTTCCCATCCCAACCAACTGCTATTTTCCCCTAAATCCACTCGTAAATGTTGGCGAAATGCCGCCCCATTAAAGATAATTGTTTCTTGGGGTAGCCATTCTAAACCAGCATTGTCATCGATTTTAATCTCGATTAATTGTTGAGCCATCTGACCGTTACTCTGGTAAACTTTTCCAGCAGAAGCAGTGGTAATCAGGGCATTGGTAGCGGCTTGGAGATGAATTTTTTGTTGCAGAACATCACCGCCAACTATTCCCCCCGCCGTGTGTAAAATCACCGTATGACAAAGGTTTTTTCCCTCGGGATAAAAGGGTCTTTGTACTTTTAAAGGGGCGGTAGCATAGACGTGATTAATCTGGGTTGCGAGATTTTTTTGCGTGTAAATTAGTTCTAGGTTTCCCTGCCACATTATTTATTGATCCTCAGTCATGGTTTCTAGAAATTGCCGATAATTTTCAGGACTGAGATTAATTTTAACTTCTATTTGCTGTTCTTTATCCCTGATCAGTAAAATATATTCACTTTCCGCTTTTTTGCCGACTAGGAGAGGATTTTTTAGCTCGAATTTTTGATAAACTAGATGGGGTTTCGTCACCCGAATAACTAAACTAGCTTGGGATTGAGGATAAATGTCTAATTGCTCCCGTTCCCGATCTAAAATTAATTGTTTAGGTGTCATGCTTCTTTCGTCAGCAAAAGTAGATTTATGCCAATAGAGGGTAATCCCCCGAATTTGGGGCATTTGAATGCTAAATTTTTCATCAAAACCTTGCTGCTCCCAATTAATATCTTCCAGAGAGCCAGTATCGGGAATTAAACGCTGTTGCCAGAAGACTTCCTTAAGATTTAAATCTTGCCACCATTGGCTAATAATTTGGAAATTCTCCAGATTATCGGGGTGGGGATTGGCACTTTGCCAGAGGAGAGGAGTAAGCATTTTGGGGGAATTTTTGCGCTGGGAAAATCAGGTTAATAGTCTTCGCTGGAGTTAAGGGATCATTAATCTCAATTATCATCGATTCTCGAGCTGCCGATCGGGCCATGGTATTAACTCTCGATCGCATTTTTATTTTATCCTAATTATCGAGGGAAAAACTGCTAAAAGTGGTCTTCACCATTTGCTTTTTCCTGTTGTGATCGCTGCTAACTTGACACTATTCTAAACCCCAAAAAAGAGGGATTTTATGGTAAAATAGTCCTACAAATGGGCATATTCTGCACATCAAAAGGGTAAAAGCCCGATTTTTAGCGAATTTACTCACAAAAACGCTTTTTTTGCCTTGTTATTGGAGTTAACCCCCCTATGACCGCCGCCCAGGATCATATCGTCCCCACAGACTTAAGCAATGAAATGTCCCGTTCCTACCTAGAATACGCCATGAGCGTCATCGTCGGGCGCGCCTTGCCCGACGCTAGGGACGGACTGAAACCCGTACACCGGCGCATTCTTTATGCGATGTACGAACTAGGATTAACCCCTGATCGCCCCTTCCGGAAATGCGCTAGAGTCGTCGGGGAAGTATTAGGAAAATACCACCCCCACGGGGATACTGCTGTTTACGATGCTCTCGTCCGCATGGCCCAGGATTTCTCCATGCGCGATCCCCTGATTAACGGTCATGGTAACTTCGGATCGATCGATAACGATCCCCCGGCAGCCATGCGTTATACCGAGTGTCGTCTGCACACCCTGGCCACCAACGCCCTACTACAGGATATCGAGTCAGAAACCGTCGATTTTGCCGATAACTTCGATGGTTCCCAACAGGAACCCGTGGTTTTGCCCTCTAGAGTCCCGCAACTGCTAATTAATGGCTCATCGGGCATCGCCGTCGGTATGGCCACCAATATCCCCCCCCACAACCTGGCCGAGATTATCGATGGAACCGTTGCCCTCATCCATAACCCCGATCTCACCGATACGGAATTACAGCGTTATATCCCGGGGCCGGACTTTCCCACCGGGGGGCATATCCTCGGTAGAGACGGTATTCAGGAAGCTTACACCACCGGCCGGGGTTCTATTACCCTGCGGGGAGTCGCCTCCTTTGAAACCATCGAACAAAGGGGAAGACCCGATCGAGATGCTATTATCATCACCGAACTGCCCTATCAAACCAATAAAGCGGCATTAATCGAAAAAATCGCCGATTTGGTCAATGATCGCAAAATAGACGGTATTTCCGACGTGCGGGACGAAAGCGATCGCGACGGCATCCGGGTGGTGATCGAACTGAAACGAGATGCCTATCCTCGCGTCGTCCTTAACAATCTTTATAAACAAACGCCCCTCCAGTCGAATTTTGGGGCGAATATGTTGGCATTAGTCGATAACGAACCGAGATTACTGACTTTAAGGGAGTTTCTCCGCGTTTTCCTCGATTTTCGGGTAGAAGTGATCACCCGTCGTACCCGTTATGAACTCCGCAAGGCCGAGGAAAGGGATCATATCCTTCAGGGTTTACTAATTGCCCTCGCTAGTCTCGATGCAGTCATTGCCCTGATTCGCAGTGCTGCCGACACAGCTAGTGCAAAAGAGGGATTAGTGCAGAATTTTGGCCTCTCAGAGGTGCAAGCGGACGCAATCCTACAAATGCAGCTGCGACGGTTAACCGCCCTAGAATCGGAGAAAATTCAGCAAGAACACGGGGAATTACTGACAAAAATCGGCGATCTTCAGGATATTCTAGCCAAAAAAGAACGCATCGACAGCATTATCGAGGAAGAACTGCAACAGCTCAAAACGATTCACGCTACTCCCCGTCGCACTCATATCGAACAACGGGAAGGAGAAATCGCCGAAACTGACCTGATTGCCAACGAACAGGCCTTAATTCTCGTCACCGAACAGGGTTACATCAAAAGAATGCCCGTTAATACCTTTGAGTCCCAAAATCGGGCAACAAGGGGCAAAGCTGGCGCAAAAATGAAAGAAGACGACGGCATCGATCACTTTATCACCTGCCGCGATCACGATAGCGTTCTCTTTTTCACCGATCGCGGGGTTGTCTATAGTCTCAATGCCTATCATATCCCCACCGGTTCCCGTACCGCTCGCGGCGTTCCCATCGTGCAACTGTTAGAGATTCCCAAAGGGGAGAAAATCACCTCGGTGGTGGCAGTCAGCGAGTTCAGCGAGGATAATTACCTGATTATGCTCACACAAAAGGGATTTATCAAGAAAACCGCCCTCGCTGCCTTTAGTAATATTCGATCAAACGGTTTAATCGCCATTTCTCTCGAAGACGGTGATCAACTACGTTGGGTTCGCTTGGCTAAAGAGGAAGATAGCGTCATTATCGGTTCTCGTCAGGGGATGGCAATTCATTTTAAGGCCGATAGTCAACAATTGCGCTCCTTGGGAAGGGCAACTAAAGGCGTAAAATCGATGAAATTGCGCTCAGGTGACGAATTAATTAGTATGGACATCCTGCCTAGTCAAATTGTCGCCCAAATCGCTGAATCTAACCAAGAAGAAACCGAGGACGAAAGCGAAGAAATTAACCCCGAAGTGGCTAATAATGGCCCCTGGGTGTTAGCGATTACCATGGCAGGACTGGGAAAACGGGTTCCCGTTACCCTCCTACGTCTGCAAAATCGGGCGGGATTAGGAGTCAGAGTGATTAAATTCCGCAAAAAGAACGATAAATTAGCGGCTCTGCACGTTGTTAACCCCCACGAGGAATTTATGATTATCACCGAACGGGGCATTATCATCCGTCAATCCGTCGATGCGATTACTCCTCAATCGCGCTCGGCCGGAGGCATCCGGGTGCAAAAACTCGATGAGGACGATGCGATCGCTGCGGTGGCCCTAGTTCCCCCTAGTGATGCGGAGGAATCTGAAGACATTTAGATTTACTGGGAAGTGGGAATTGGGGAGTGGGGAAATTGAACTAAAACCCCAAAACCCCAAAACCCCAACCCCCAACACCTAAAACCTGCCTCCTATCTCCTGTCTCCTGTTCTGAGTATTTGGGATTAAAACTGGAAAAAGTGCATTAATTGGGAGATTTCCTGAGCGTCTAGGGATAAACGCCCTTTAAAATCCACAATATTCTTAAATAATCCCTGTTCTTCTCTATTTTTAATAATGGCAGCTGCCAAATTATCACTGATCAGGGGCAGGGTAGTTAACTGCTCGATCGAGGCAGTGTTAGGATTGATTTTAGGGGGTACGAGGTGACTTTCGGGGCTATAATAGGCAAATTCTAGAATCGGTTCCCAAGCTTTCAATCTAGCCACAGGAACACTCAAAGCAGCCGCTAGATCTTCAAGACAAAGCAATTCTACCCCCATACCCAGCAATTCCACCAACATTCGCGCTTGATGGATGGATATCCCCGGCAATCGCAGCCAATCATCCACACCCGCTTGACTGACATTAATTTTAATGCCCAATTGTGCCGCCATAGCGATCTCATCAAGGGAACGAAAGCGATAATAGGGATCATTGCTAATTTTGGCTTTTAAAGGGTTAAAAGTGCGCCCTAACCAGTTTTGCGGTGTCATTGTAGTAATTGTCGCCGTTTTTCTTCAAATTCGTACTCAGAAATTAATCCTTCTTGCCGGAGGCGCTCTAATTCCCTTAAAGCTGCCCCGATCGCCTCTACTTGTTTAGGCTCTAAACTGGGGACAGTGGCAGCAGCGGTGGCAGTGGGAAAATAGTTAGTGAAAAATTGGTTATCTTGGATTAAATACCACACTGCATCGATCGCGCAAGCCACCCGGGGAATCGGAGTTTGCCAAAGCAGAAGATAGATAATTCCCCAGAGAGGTTGACCGAGATAGAATTTATGAATACCGGCGATAGGAAAGGGTAAAGCGAGAATGCTGCCGATAAAAGCCAAAAAAATCGCTAATTTACGGCTTTTGGGCTTACTTAATAATTTTTCCACCAGAAGCATGACACCTGTTCGAGATTGATTTTAGCCTGATCTGGACTTTCTATTCTAAAATACTCTTTGGTTCTAACATAGGGATACGCGATGACTAGCAGAATCAAGGAAATCTTTCAAACAGGACAACCGGATCAATCCGTCACCGTGCAGGGTTGGGTGAGAACAAAACGAGAATTAAAAGAATTTACTTTCCTGGAAGTTAATGATGGCTCATCCCTAGCCAACTTACAAGTTATCCTCGAACCGACTTTACCCGATTATGAAATTGTACTAAAGACAATTAGTACAGGAACAGCGATCGCTGTTTCGGGAAATTTGGTTCCTTCCCCGGGTAAAGGGCAAAATATCGAGTTAAAAGCGGCCGAAATCACCCTTTATGGTGACTGTCCCCCGGATTATCCCCTACAAAAGAAACGTCATTCCTTTGAATTTCTGAGAACTATTGCCCATCTGCGAGCAAGAACCAACACCCTAGGGGCAGTAATGCGGGTTAGAAACGCTTGCGCTACCGCTATCCACACTTTTTTACAAGAAAAGGGCTTTATTTGGGTACATACTCCCATTATTACCGCTAACGACTGCGAAGGTGCGGGAGAATTATTTACTGTCACCAGTTTAGATTTAAAAAAACCAGCCAATTTTGCCGAGGATTTCTTTGGTAAACGGGCCTATTTAACCGTCAGTGGACAATTACAAGCGGAAGTAATGGCCATGGCTTTATCTAATGTTTACACTTTTGGCCCGACTTTTCGCGCCGAAAATTCTAATACTTCCCGTCATCTGGCCGAGTTTTGGATGGTGGAACCGGAAATGGCTTTTTGTGATCTGGAAGGAGATCAGGATTTAGCGGAAGCTTTTCTGAAATATATCTTTAAATTCGTCTTAGAAAATTGTCCCGAAGATTTGCAGTTTTTTAACGAACGTATCGATAAAACGGTGTTAAGTACGGCCGAAAATATCGTTAATAGTGAGTTTGGCCGGATTACCTACAGCGAAGCGATCGAGTTATTAGAAAAAGCCGATCGTCAGTTCGAGTTTCCGGTAGAATGGGGCGTAGATTTACAGTCAGAACACGAACGTTATCTAGCCGAGGAACTATTTAAAAAACCCGTGATTGTCACCAATTATCCCAAGACAATCAAAGCTTTTTATATGCGTCTAGATGACAATAATAAAACTGTTTCCGCTATGGATATTTTAGCGCCCAAGATCGGCGAAATTATCGGCGGTTCCCAACGGGAAGAACGATTAGATGTATTAATCCAAAGAATGCAGGAACAGGGAATGAATCCCGATGATTTGTGGTGGTATTTGGATCTGCGTCGCTACGGTTCCGTTCCCCACGCTGGTTTTGGTTTAGGATTCGAGCGTCTGGTACAATTCATGACGGGAATGACCAATATTCGCGATGTGATTCCTTTCCCCCGTACCCCTTTAAGTGCCGACTTTTAGAATGATGTCTAGGATCGACAGGAGAAAGGAGGAATGTAAATATTTATTAAATTGTAGCTTAGGCTACAGTCTTAGAGTAGAAAATGTGCATTGTTTTGTTGTCCTCCTTCTGTCTTGGGTTGGGCTATTGCTTGACCTGACTGCGAGAGAGTGCGATCACACTGTATCTAAGTTAACTCATTTTGCTGAAAATTATGACGGGAATCTTGACGCATTTGTTCAATAACTTCGGGATATTTTTCCATATCTTCTAAGGAGTTTAAAGGTGGATAAACTACTCGATCTTTTCTTTCATTTAGCTTATCTACATAAGCATAAAAAGCTTCGTCATCCTCACGATGAGATAATACATAACTTTTTAATTCTTGAGAGGTCATAGTTTTAAAATTAGGTTTTTGATTCATTTTATCCATTGTCCATTAGGTTTAATTTCAATCTCAATACCTTCACCAATTAACATGAAAATATTTTTAGTACGCTCATCCAATCTTATTAAGTTAATTGGTAAATAAAACCTTGTTGCCCAACAAGATAGGGTATAACATTGTAAGAGTTGTGCAAGTGTCGGAATATTTTTCCCTCCCAAAACCGAACGAATGACACTAATTATAACAAAATAGAGAATCTGCTTCAACAACTTCGAGACAGAGTTGAACGCAAAGGCGAATCCGACATACCGCGCCACAATAACTCAAGGAAGAGGATAGTTCGTCTGAGAAGGGGTAAAACAGCGGAAAACACCTGAGACTCCCTGCTCTGTCAACCCCTAAGCTAGGGAGAGAAATATAAAGATTTATAAATTGTAGCTTTTGATACAGTTGTGGGGGGGGGGAATGTGTATTGTCCTACTATCCGCCTTCTGTACTGGGTTGGGTTGTTGCTTGACCTGAGATAAGTTTACTTAAGAAGATCATACTGGACTAAAAAAATGAAAATTAACAATTTTTGTCGATACAGTGCAATTCCCCTAGCCTTTTCTGCTTTTTTAGGTTTTGTAGATACAGCAAATGCAGCTACCTTGACCTTTGACTCTACTATTATATTACACGGCTCAGTTTCGGGCAGTGGTGAAAAAGTTGCTGGATCAACAGACGCAGATGTACAAGCGGTAAACGATTATATAAAAAAATACTCTGGACCAGCCGAATTTAAGGTAATTTACACTATAGTTTTAAAAGCTGATCATACAGTAGATACTACTCGAAGTAAAGTTAAATTCGACACCATTAAATACACATCGAATGGCCAAGACGTAAAATCTAAGTTTACAACATCCGATATTCCAATAACAAGTGTAACGCTTACGAATGACGCAACTCCAAAGGTTTCATCATTTACGTTTGAAGGTACCAAATGGTATGACACGACACGAGTTACAAACGATGGTATATCAGGTACAATCAATCTTATAAATGGTGCATCAGATTTTACAGCAAAGTATATTGGTAAAAGCGTGAATGCTCGGTACATATATACATTGTCCGCTACGATAAAGCCAGATTCACCAGAACCAGCTCCACTACCTAACGAGTTTGGAGATACTGAGATATTCTCACCCTTGATAGTTCCCGAACCATCCGCCATCCTCAGTCTCCTCGCCCTCGGCACTCTCGGCGCAGCTTCAACCCTCAAGGGCAAACTAAAACCCTCTAAATCCACTGAAAAACAAACCACAAAAGTAGGCTAAATTGCTTCTAAAAATACAATCAATGCCCCTTTAATCAATCTTGAGGGGGTTTATTTTTTTCTTCATCAACAATCTGTAAAACACTGCTGTATAAAGGTGCATCCACCCAAAATCCTGCTTGATCAATCAAAGCGTCTAGCAAGGGTTTCACCTCAGAGATTAACCGTCGATTCTTCGCCTCAACTAAAATGCCCAGAATTCCTGTGTATCGAAGATTAAGTCTAGCAGCAATTCTACGACCACGACGCTCATCAATCAAAACTTGATCTGCTCCCAACTCAAGTGCTAAAGCAATAGCCTCAGCTTCTCCCTTATCTAGGGCTTGCTGAATAAATCTAAAAACCTTGTTGGATAAGGCTTTTAGACTTTTTTGACCTCAAAAAGTGCCGACCATTGGAGGGATCGGGGGTAAAATTCAGGTACTTTTTCCCTGAAAATTAGGTAACTGACTACCT